>JAZNFB010000301.1:0-5767 GCA_045588895.1 Candidatus Flemingiibacterium sp. | reverse complement strand
AAGAATGAGGGTTTCGCACTGTGTGTCAACCGCAAGAGCATCAACCGAAAGCTCTGCCCTGATTTTTTCGATTTCACACGAAACAATATCCCAGTATTTCTCTGCTTCAAGCTCCACACGCTCCCCCTTTGATTCAAGCGTATAGTCTGCCGTAAGCCTAATTTTTTCATTCAGTTCCCCATCGAAAACAACCGTTTTTACCGATGTGGTACCTATATCAATTCCCATTAAATTCATAAGTCACATCCCGTATCAGTTATAATAGCTATACACTTTCATTTTATCATTGCAGCCACAAAAAGTCAATTAAGGTCAAATAGAAAATTTTTCTAAATGGCTTAATATTGACGACGATTGTGTATTATGATATAATAGCCATAACAATAGATATATATCCGCCGTGAAAGGAGATGGATCTATGACGCTCAGCAAACTCGCAAAGCTTGCAAATGTTTCAATTTCGGTAGTTTCAAAGGCTTTTGCCGGAAAGAGCGGCGTGAGCGAAGAAATGCGGGAACACGTTTTTTCTGTGGCAAGGAAGTACGGATGCTTTCAGCAGTTCTATCATGCACGTTACGACAAACCGGTTATCGCCGTAATAATACCGGAAGTCATAAGCAAATATTATATAAAGCCCATAGAAATCTTCAAAAAAAATATCGAAGAAAACGGATATACTATGCTCTTGTCAATAAGCAATTTCGACTCACGGCTCACCGAAGACCTCGTCCGATATTATTCGGAGCACATAAAGGTTGACGGCATTTTGCTGGTGGGAAGTCAGTTTGATTTTTCTTTTAACTGTGAAACGGACCTGATCTCTGTAATCACCTCAAAAAGCATTGAAGCTTGTGACTGTGTCGGCCTTTCATTCGAAAATGGGATACGCAAATGCCTTGAATATCTTTTACAAAACGGTCACAGACGTGTAGCCTACATCGGTGAGCCGCTGACAGACGGCAGAGAAAAAGTCATAATCTCCGAAATGCAAAGAATCGGCTTGCCTGTAAATCCGGATTTCTTTATTGTATCGCAGCAACGCTTTGAAAATGCCGGCAAGGACGGAACAGCAAGGCTTATGAATCTTCAAGGTGACAAGCCCACCGCGATTATCGGTGCATACGGGTACATCGCCGAGGGAATTATTTCAAGGCTTTCGGAAATGGGGCTTTCAGTTCCGGAAGATATGTCGGTAATATCTATGGACAGCGATCCGTTCCCAATTCATCCCACGATCGACGTGGCACACATCCCATCGGAAACAGAGCATCTATGCGCGCAGGCTCTGAAGCTTCTGCATGAACGCATAAAAAACGAAAGTGCCGCACCTGATGCATATGTTGAGGTCAGCACAAGCTTTTATAAAGGCAATTCCATAAAAAAGGTGTGAAAGGTAATGTCAAATAATGCTGCCTGTGTTTTGTTAAAGGAACGTGGGGAAGAAATCAAAAAAGATATAATTACATGGCGAAGATCCCTTCATAAAATCCCCGAGCTTCGCATGGATACTCCAAAAACAGAGAAAGAAATAGTCAGAATACTCAAAGAAATCAGCGTGGATAAGATTGAGAGCGGAGTTGGCGGACACGGTGTTTGCGCAATAATCGAGGGAGAGCTGCCCGGAAAATGTCTTGCCATTCGTGCAGATTGCGACGGGCTTCCCATAAAAGAGGAAACGGGACTTCCATTTGCATCTGAAAACGGAAATATGCACGCCTGCGGACACGATGCACATACAGCCATTGCCTTGGGTGCAGTTGAATTGTTATCAGAAGTCCGACACCTTTTACGTGGATGTGTAAAATTTATTTTTCAGCCGTATGAGGAAGGCGACGGCGGCGCAAAGCTTATGATTGCGGATAATGTTCTGAAAAATCCCGACGTTGATGCCATAATCGCACTGCACAATCAATGTATCGATATGGATTGCCTTCCGGGTGACGTTTTTGTAACAAGCAGTCCCATCACTGCCAACATATATTCGTATGAAGCCACATTTCACGGAACATCGTCACATATATGCCACGCGGACACGGCAGTAAATGCGGTATATATGGCGTGCAGAGCCGTATCTGATATATCAAGCCTGCCAAGTGGAAACAAGGAAAGCGTTAATGCTGTTTCCATGATTCACGGTACATTCATGAGCATTGATGAAATTTCTCATTTCATTGAAAAAAGAGAGCTTTCGCCGGTAGATCTGACGGAAGCTTGCTTAACACGTATAGAAAAGCTTAATCTTGAATTAAATGCATACGTATATTTAGCCGCAGAAAAAGCACTGACATCAGCGAAGGAAGCCGAAAAAGAAATCTGTAGCGGCAATTATCGCGGTAAATTACACGGTATTCCCGTTGCACTGAAGGACCTGTATTTTACAAAAGATATGCCAACCACAGCCTGTTCAAAGGTACTGAAGGATTTTATTCCCGAATATAACGGAACAGTGGTGGAGCGGCTTATAAATTCCGGTGCAATTATTATGGGAAAAACAAATACGACCGAATTTGCCTTCGGACCAACAAACGAGGAGTCATATTTCGGTCCAGCAAGGAATCCCTGGAATCCAAAAAAATTCCCAGAGGATCTTCCGGCGGTTCAGCCATCGCAGTTGCAAGCGGTATGGCGTATGTGGGTATGGGATCTGATTCCGGCGGCTCCATTCGCACCCCGGCAGCTATGTGCGGAACCGTGGGATTCAAGCCATCTATCGGTCTTATCAGCACCTATGGTATTATACCAATGAGTCACACCATGGATCATCCCGGTCCACTATGCCGCAGTGTACCGGACACGGCTATCGTCCTTGATGCGATCACAGGTACAGACAAAAACGATCCCTGTCCTTTTGCAATAAAAGGTGAACATACCGACTTTTATAACTCTATAGCGGATGTCTGCGATCTGAAGGGAAAGATTTTCTGAATCCCAACAAACTTTTTCTTTGACAAAACCGATTATGAAATAGAGCGTGTATTCTTTGAAGCAGTAAAATACCGTGAGAAAATCATTGCGCGGTGGGAAGACCTTATGAAAGATTTTGATGCGGTCTTAGTACCTACCTGTCCTATTGAGGCTTTTGATATAGGGCTCGGCGACCCATGGTACATCATTACACGCGGTAAGCAGGAAGCAGGAAAACCTATGGCGACATATCACACAAGATTTGCAAATATGACCGGCACTCCTGCCCTATCAGTCCCTGCCGGACTTACAAAAAACGGCTTGCCCGTAGGTCTTATGATTATGGGAAAAGGAAACGACGACGAGGGTATTCTGAAAATAGGAGCTGCTTACGAAAAAATCTACAAATATCCCTTTCCCGCAATTTGAACTGTCCCAAAATGTACGGACACCATAAAAAGCAATACGCCACCTGACAGGACAAAACCTTGTTTGGCGGCGTATTTTTTATTTTACGTTTTCCGTGAAAAGACTGTTATGATTTAAAATTCTTCCCTCTGATCAATCGAGACAATACATATGCTCCTCAATCTGTCACTTTTACGTATATTTCAAGATAAACAACCGAGTTATCATGTGTGAACGAAAAGCGCGGACAAAGCTGACTGTGATGCGCTTGTCTCGGGATCGAATAACAGAATACCGTATTTTTTGCAAAACGGTCGTCCTGTTCTGTTCCGATGTAATCACAGCGCGAGGCATTGATATAGATTCTCGGAGGATCTGCGAGTGCCGCTTCAACGTCTGAAACCGCAAAACGCAGAGTAAGCTCGGCATTTTCGGGAATGTCACCGACGCAAACCTTTGCACTGTGTGAAATATGGAGCTTACAGTGCATGGGAAGCTGCTGTCCCGGATTCATGCGTACATAGAAGGATTTAACGTCATTGAAAGTCACAACATGACGGCGGTTCACCTTCTGTACAGCATCTGGATCACCGATCGTGTTGATGAGCGCCCAGTATATCGGAGTCTCCCAGAAGCGTGTGTTCGGATTAAGATCAAGCTTCGATTCCTTATCGAAATTAATGTGGACATTGCTGTAAAAATAATTGTATACATAGAGCTTATCTGCACCCTGACTGTATATGTTCGATGCGAATGCCGCAAAGGTTTCGGTGTTTGGCTCAACCTTTGGTGCTTCCGGATGAGCGGCAAGATACATGATCTCAAGACACGGAGCAAGCTCTACCCCGTAAGGCTTCACCATGCTTGCCCAAAGCTTTACGGGTATATCGTTGTCAACAAACAGGAAGCTTCCGGGACAAACCATGTCAACGATACCGTCACGAACCCACTGCATAACGTCCATTCCATGCTCAAAGCAGGTCACGATGTCAGCAGGAACACGTACAGCGATCTTCAGCTCATGTCCGTATTTTTTCTCATATTTTTTGACGAGCTTATCAATGTCACGCATGAAGCCGTTCATAAGTTCAATGCCGTCATACTCCATACCGTATGCGAAATAGCACGGGCTTCGCAGAAAATCAAGCTCGACACCAAAGCAGTCGTAACGCTCAAGCGATTCCTCAATCATGCCAAGCTGATATTCACGAATCTCGGCATACGAAAAATCAAACGCTCTGTCACGTCCGTAACCGGTGAATCCGGGCGGAAGCTGTGACAATCTGTATTCGGGATGCTCGTGATAAAAATCGGGCAGGCAAGCACCGGTCTTTGCATCAGCACCGCGGTCATGATAGTCGTTCATACGGAATGAGATCCACGGATTTATGCCAACCTTTTTAAATTCCTCGATCATTATCTGATTGTGGTCTACTTTAAGCTCCTCGAAGACAATATGTGCCCCCTTAAAGGTCTTGGCCTCGGAATAGTCAACCGGACATCCGTTTTCCTCCTTCATATGATATTTATCAAGAAAGCTTGTATATTTTTCGGATGGGAAGGTTGTCAGCTGCGAAGCGACGCACATGAAATAATCGGTGACATGAGTATTTGCAAACTCTCTTGCAAAATGGCGGATATCTTCGACAGATGTTGGCAGTGCATCCTTGGCACCGATATACTTGAGAATACCGTCACTGTCCGAATTTATAATAATTCCTTTCATAAGATTCTTCTCCAATCAATTTTTGAAAACGCACGGAGCCGAAAAAACCCCGTGCATTTTTTGTTAATCCTTTGTAACCTTAATAAATACCTCTGCGTGCTCTGCTGTGAAGCCGTAATCCTTGCAGAAGATCTCTGCGGTTATATATGTGTCGTCCCATGCCTCGGCAGGTACCTCGTAGCAGAGGAGTGTGTCTGATGTGAAAACTTCTCTGCACTTTTCGGTGCCGATATATGTACAAAGCTTGGAGTTTGCATACACAGTCGGGAGCACTTCGGGAAGCGTCTTGCTGTCATAGGATATCTTGAAGGTCACCTTTGCACCCTTGGGAATGTCACCAACCGGGATTCTGATGGTGTTGTATGTGTTCTCTTTCACCTCAAGCGGAAGCTGTGAAGTTGGTGTATTCCAGGTTGCATTAGTATCGTTATAGCCGACAAAGCATCTGCGGTTAACAGTCATAAGCTTATCGTATGAACCGACTGTTGTGAGGTAGTTCCATGCGCCGGTTCCGCTTAAGATCGAGAACATATCCATACCGTATGTCCACTTTGCAGCAGTGCGCAGAGTGTTCGGATCATTGATAAAGTAGTTATAAAGAGCAATCTTGTCTGCGCCCTGCGAGAATGCATTTGCCGCAAATCCAGTACGCATGGAGAATGATGTTACATACTCAGTCGGGCCGCCGCTGTAATTCTGCATATTCTGTTCCATACAGGGAGCAAGCTC
>JAZNFB010000300.1:0-3228 GCA_045588895.1 Candidatus Flemingiibacterium sp. | reverse complement strand
GGACGGTCTGCCCTTCGCCGCATATATTTTCGCCGCCGCATTAACGTCGAGTGCATTGCCGCCGAGTCCGTAAACTGTTTCGGTCGGAAACGCAACAAGTCCGCCGTCACGCAGTATTTTTCCTGCCATCTCGAATATGTTATTGTTTAATTTTTCATCACTGCCTAAACGTGATATTATGGTGTCCATTTTTATCCTTTCGGTTGATTGTAATTTAGCTGTTTGCAAGCTTTGCCGCCGTGTCTGCGGTTGCGAGAGCCGTAAGCATTTCGTCAATGTCACCGTTCAAAAATTCTTCGAGTGAGTGAAGTGTAACACCAATTCTGTGATCGGTCACACGGCTTTGCGGATAGTTGTACGTGCGTATACGCTCGCTTCGGTCACCCGTGCCAACCTGACTTCTTCGTTCAGACGCAATTTTGGCATCCTGCTCTGCCTGTTTCATATCAAAAAGCTTGGTGCGAAGCAGCTTCATCGCCTTGTCGCGGTTTTTGAACTGTGAGCGCTCGTCCTGACATTCGATAACGATACCGGTCGGCTTATGAATAAGACGTATAGCAGATTCGGTCTTGTTTACGTGCTGACCTCCTGCACCGCTCGACTTTATGGTTTCGATTTCAAGATCGGATTGATTTATTTCAATTTCAACATCCTCCGCCTCGGGAAGCACGGCAACCGTCGCCGTTGATGTCTGTATTCTTCCCTGCGATTCGGTGACGGGGACACGCTGTACACGGTGTACACCCGATTCAAACTTAAGGCGTGAATATGCCCCCTCGCCCTCAACCATGAAGCTGACTTCTTTAAATCCGCCAAGCTCCGTTTCGTTGCAGGAGAGAATCTCTGTTTTCCATCCGATACTCGCTGCATACATATTGTACATACGGTAAAGGACATACGCAAAAAGTGCCGCTTCCTCGCCGCCCGCGCCGCCTCTTATTTCGATAATGACGTTTTTATCATTATTCGGGTCATGCGGAAGAAGGAGAATCTGCAGTTCTTTTTCAAGTGCCGGAAGTTGTTGTCTGAGCAGATTAAGCTCCTCTCTTGCAAGCTCCTCCATTTCAGGTTCGAGCTTTTCCGTGAGCAGCTCCTCCGTTTCACGCATCTGACTCTCGCAGGCAGCATATTCTCTGTATTTTTCAACAATCGGAGTCAAACGCTTGTGCTCACGCATCAATTTCGTGTAGCGTTCTTTGTCGCATATGACCTCCGGAAGCGAAAGCTTCTCTGCCATTTTTTCGTAATTTTCTTCAGTTATTTTCAGTTTTTCAAGCATATTGCCCTTTTCCTTTTCAAAGTCAAAAAAACAGTCACCGCGCACGGCAATTTTCGTACGCGGAAGTGTTAAATCAGAATTTCTATGACAACTCCGAGAAATGCTGAGGTGATATAAAGCACTCCAAGCAAAGCAAAATTCTGTCGGTATGAACGGTTGACGCGAAACAGCGCGAGTACGCCAACGCCTGCACCCGCCGAAAGTGCCGCCGCAAGTGAGCCGAATCCGAGTGTTCCCGAAACGAACAGCTCCGTTGCAACAACACTTGACGCACAGTTTGGAATAAGTCCGATAAGTGCTGTCAAAAACGGCTGGAATATACTGTCTGCCATCATAAGCGTACCGAGCTTGTCCTCACCGATAAGATCGATAATGAGATGCAGAATAAAGCTCGTTACGAACAGAAAAGCAAAAATTGAAACTCCCCTTCTGAGAGCCGTTGAAATTATACCGCTTTTACTGTCGCAGTGTGAGCAATGGTGATGCTCGCCGCCCTCGTGTATATGTTCGCCGTGAGCGTGCACCTCACGTTGTTTCGCCTTATCAAGCCTCGTTATGCGGAATATAAAATTGACTAAAAAGCCAACAGCTACCGCATAAACAAACTTGATTGCAAGCAGCGGCAAAAACCATTTCACACGCTCGGGACTTGCAAGGAGTATCGGAAACGCCTCGTCACTGGTTGCAACAAAGACAGCGGCAACACTTCCCGCAGTTATAAGACGTTCTGCATATAAATTTGCCGCCGCAACGGAAAAGCCGCACTGTGGGAAAAGTCCGAGCGCCGCCGCACCGACGATACCGAAGCCATCGCTCGCAAGCACACGCCGCACCTTATCCATTGCCTTATGCTCAACAAACTCAATGAGCAGATATATGAGCAAAAGAAGCGGAAGTATATACCATGTATGCTCAAGCGTATGAATCAGCACATGAGTTAAATGATGAAAAAATTCTTGCATTTATCCTCTCCGAAGAGTTTATTTTACGCCGAATGCATAAACAGTTGTCGTATCGTACTTTTCGCCGACACGAAGCTTTGTTGAGGGGAAATTATCGTGATTGGGACTGTCGGGCGCGTGCTGTGTTTCAAGGCAAACGGCAGTTCCGGGAGTCTGCTTCATACCGCCCTTCATGATAGTCTCACCTTTCATACCAACCGAGGTATAAAGCTGAATGGACGGCTGATCTGTTATAACGGACATGACACGTCCCGATTTTTCATCGTAAAGCTCGGTAACCTTTTTAAGTGCTCCGTCTGAAGAAAGAACATAGTTATGATCATAGCCGCCGATGAGTGCAAGCTGTGCGTCAGCAGTGTCACCGATGCGTGAGCCGATTGCTGTGGGAAGATTAAAGTCAAACGGAGTTCCTTCAACCATGTAAAGATTACCTGTTGGAATATGCTTATCACTTATCTCGGTAATCGCATCAGACTCGATCATCAGCTCATGATTTAAAATCGAACCGGAATCATAACCGCCAAGATTAAAATAGGCGTGATTTGTCATATTGATAACAGTATCCTGATCGCAGGTCGCCTCATAGTGAATTTTAAGCTCGTTTTCGTCAGTAAAGCTGTACGTCACCTTAACACGAAGCGTTCCGGGATAATTTTCCTCGGCGTCCTCGCTCACTAAAGTCATAATAACTCCCTGCTCTCCGACCTTCTCGTACGGCACAGTATCCCAGATCTTCTTGCTGAAGCCGACGTTGCCGCCGTGAAGATGAACCTTTCCGTTCTCGTTGAGAGCGAGCTGATATGTTATGCCGTTAAGCGTAAATCTGCCGTTATCGATACGGTTGCAGTAACGTCCGATAATCGCACCGTGATAACCGGAATCCTTAAGATACCCCTCAAGGTTATCAAATCCGAGAACAACGTCTGCCATATTTCCGTCACGGTCGGGAACAAGAAGCGACTGAATTATACCGCCCATTGTGAGTAT
>JAZNFB010000299.1:0-2151 GCA_045588895.1 Candidatus Flemingiibacterium sp. | reverse complement strand
GTTATTGTCGTACATAACGCCTTTCGGAACGTCCAGTATAAAATAATCAGTTACATCATACGCTTTTATGCTTGTGTGGTGTGCGAAATTAAATATACCGAGTTCACCGTTTCCGTAAAGCTTGAATACTGGCATTGTATCCATGCATGTCTCCGGAATTTCAACTGAATCGAAATTCAAATAATGATTTTCGTCAGCGTGCTCTTCGATCGGAAGCTCTATCGTTTCTGTGTAGTCTCTGTACTTAAACGGAAGAACATCAAAACTTATCGGTATTTTACCGAGTCTGTTAATGATGTTCTGTCCGACGTATGATCCGTTGCAGACAGCTCTGTAGTACCTGTCCGGATCATTTGAAAATACAAGTTTGTCCTCGCCGCGGAGCCATGCGGCAAGGTTGTCAAGGTTCTCACTGCTTATATCGTTAAGACCGAGATTAAGCGTGATCTTGCTCGCCTTAAAGCCGTCGGTCTCAAATACTATCGGGCCGCCGTTAGGCAGCTCGACAATACTTGTTGTTCGTTCGGGTCTTATGATAAGAGGCAGTGCTTCAAGGATCCCGAATTCACTGCTTCTTATGCCTTTCCATTCAAACCAGCTCATGCCCATTAGTACCGACCTCCTGATGCAGCGGCCACACTCTGTAACTGCCTTGTCTGTTCAGCAATTCTGTTAATATCGCCCGTGTCATTGAATACAGGACTGTAAAGATTGATGTTAGACATAACAGGTCCGAAGGAGCCGTCTTCAAATACACCGACACTCGGCTGAGAACCGAAGTTTTTTCCGTTTCCGGAAGCAGTCGCCGTAGTTCCTGCAGACGGCTGTTCATAAACACCATACTGCGCTAAAATTCCTGCTTGGGCGGTTTTTGCCTTGTTTTCATTGATAACATCAATGACAGCCATTGCATGATCAGCGTAATCGCCTTTAATACCCATCATGTTGAGGACTGCACGCATTCCTATTTTCTCGCCGGTTGAGAAGATAGCTTTGAGTCCTGACCATATAGCTTTTGCAAGTATTCCGCCAAGATAATTACCGGCTTTATCAATTTCCTCTTCCTTATCCATAAGCTGCTTTGCAATTTCATCCATAATTTTCGGAATCCATTCTTCAAGAATAGTCGGGAGATTGTCAAACATGAACTTAAGAAGTGCATTCATGATATCAATTGCCGCATCTATTAACTTTTCCAGTGTGTCGTCTTCGGTGAGGTCTTTTACAAACTCGTCTAAAATATCGAACGCTGTCTGTAGAATATTGCCGAGATTGTCGCTTATCCCCTTAAGAAGAGCGCTAAGTATTTCGAGACCACTTTTAATAATTTCAGGCGTATGCTGATTTATACCGGTAAGGAGTTTATTAAGGATTTTCTGCGCTGCTTTCAGAATCTGAGGTAAATTCTCGATTATACCTCGCAGCAGATTCATGAGCACTTCAAAACCAGTTTCAAAAATGTACGGTCCATGCTCTGTGATAGCTGTCAGGAGTGTGTTAAGCACCTCCGGCATCTTTTCTCGCAGTTTACCGGATATTTCAAACATAGCGTCCACCAGTCCGGTAAACATGATTACCGCGCCGTCGGTTACTTCCTTCGTAAATATTGGCAATTGCTCCACAAGGCCGAGAACGAGTTCCTTTGCGCCGGTTATAAGCTCCGGCAGAATAGTGTTTTTACTGTGTGATATCCCTTTAATAAGAATCTTCACGCCATTTATGATGGCTGAATTAAATAACTTAAGCTTTGACGGCAGTTCCCTTGCCGCAAGGTTGATGCTCTGAATAAGTGCGTCGCTGATACCTGCCGCAACCTGATCAAGCTGTGTCATAAGATCGCCGTTTCTTACACCGTCAGTAAGCTTATTTACCCAGAACGTCATTTTTTCGACATTGGAAACTGCTTTGTCACTGAACGTTTCAAAGATAGAAATTCCAAGTGCTTCTGTTGCCGATTTAAGGATCGTGATGTCACCCTTGAGGTTGTCCATCATCGTTTCGGCCGTTCTGTATAAGTAATCATTCTGCGAAGCGTGCGAGATCTCGTTGTAAAGCTCTTCGTAGGCTTCAAGGTCGTTTGCCGCGTCAAGAAGCTTGTTGAATTCCTGGAATCGCATAACGCCTGAGACTTCTTTTTCAAACAGGGTCTTT
>JAZNFB010000298.1:0-3763 GCA_045588895.1 Candidatus Flemingiibacterium sp. | reverse complement strand
TCATAACCGAAGAAGTGGTGGAGCGGGGAGAACTTACCGTTATACTTTCCATCCTTCTTGCGTGCGGCAAGCTTATCTGCGACGAGGGCAGAGAAAAGCTTTTCTGATTCGATAAGCGAAACCTGGACGTTGCCGTGCGGGTCGCGCTCTAAAAACAGCTGCTGCTGAATGCCCTGCGGGAGGATTGCGAACACTTCCATCGACTCTTTCGTGGGGCCGTTTTCGATGAATGCATATTTTTCTGCCCATGTCGGAAGTGCGTTAAAGTCATCTGCGCGGCTTCCTGCAAGAAGCTCATTTATTTCTGCGATGAGAACAGAGAATTCCGGAACGAACTCAACAACGCCCTCGGGAATTATTGCAACGCCGAAGTTCATGCCTTTTGCGGCTCTTCCGGCTACGGAATCTGCAATGTAATCGGCAATCTGGGAAAGGGACATCTTCTTTGTAGCAACCTCTTCGGAGATAAGGCAGATGTTCGGCTGGGTTTCAAGTGCACATTCAAGAGCAACGTGGGAAGCAGAGCGCCCCATAACCTTGACGAAATGCCAGTATTTCTTTGCAGAGTTTGCATCTCTTTCAATGTTGCCGATAAGCTCGCTGTATGTCTTAGTTGCAGTGTCAAAACCGAAGGAGCATTCAATGTCTTCATTCTTGAGGTCGCCGTCAATGGTCTTCGGACAACCGATTACCTGTACTCCTGTGTTGTTTGCGGCAAAATACTCCGCAAGAACAGCGGCGTTGGTGTTGGAATCGTCACCGCCGATGATTACGATTGCCGTGATGCCGTGCTTTTTGCAGACATCAGAGACGATGGCAAACTGCTCGTTGGTTTCAAGCTTTGTTCTGCCGGAACCGATGATGTCAAAGCCGCCGGTATTTCTGTATTTGTTGATATATTCATCATCAAAGATTATATAATCGTCCTCGATAAGTCCGCTCGGGCCGCCCTTGAAGCCGTAAAGAACGTTCTCGGGATTGGTGGATTTAAGCGCATCATAGAGCCCGCAGATAACGTTGTGACCGCCCGGTGCCTGACCGCCGGAAAGGATAACGCCGACGACCTGACGCTTAGCTGCGGAAGTGTTCTGACCCTTCTTGAAAACTATTTCCTTCTTTCCGTAAGTGTTGGGGAAAAGTGCTGCGATTTTCTCGCAATCTGCAACGCTTTTTGTTTCCGCACCCTCGGAAACGCTGATTTCAGCGATGCCGCCGCGCAGCATCTGCGGAAGCTTCGGTGAATATTCATATCTTGCTTTCTGTAACGGTGAAATTTTCATCAGATATCTCTCCTGTCTGTTTATACATATGTTAGTATTGTAACACATTTTGCCCCAATCGTAAAGATATATGTTAGAAAAAGATTTTTTCTGTATTGTGGGGATTTTTATGAAAACAGACGAAAGACCATCGGCGAAGTTGCCCGATTTGTCACAAAGAGAGGTTGAATTGACCCCTGATAAAGGAATATAATAAAAAAGTACCGCAACAGATAATTTGCAGTATGAAAAATACCCTGCGTTTCATCAGGGGAAAGTTACGGTGAGAAAGGAACGTTCACAATGGAAAAGCTGGCAATTCACGGGGGAACACCCGTAAAGACAACTCCTTACGGAACAGGAATGCGTTTTGGTAAAGAAGAACTTGCGTATCTTGAGGAAGCACTTAATCAGAATACGCTGTTTTACTGGAAAGGGAATATGACAAAGCGCTTCTGTAAGAAATTTGCAGATATGTACGGTTCAAAGTACTGTGCGGCATCAAGCTCGGGTACGGCGGCTATTCACGTTGCGCTCGGTGCTTGCGGAATAGGGCCGGGAGACGAGGTTATTACATCTCCGATTACAGATATGGGAAGCGTTATCGGTATCCTGTTCCAGAATGCGGTTCCGGTATTTGCAGACCTTGACCCGAATTCATACAATATGACCGCTGAGAGTGTTGAGAAAAAGATTACCGATAAGACAAAGGCGATTCTGGTTGTTCACCTTGCCGGTAATGCTGCAGAGGTTGACAAAATCTGTGAAATTGCAAAAAAACGCAACATTTATGTTATCGAGGACTGTGCTCAGGCTTACTGCACAAAGTATAAGGGAAAGTATGCCGGAACATTCGGAGACATCGGTTGCTTCTCGCTTAACGATTTTAAGCATATCTCCGCAGGTGACGGTGGTATGATTATTACCGATAACGAGGAACTCTATCACAAAGCAGTTATGTTTGCGGATAAGAACTACAACCGCTTCGGCGAGGATGTTGCAAAGAACGTTCCAAACCTCGCTCCGAACTACCGTATAAACGAGCTGACTGCAGCTGTGGGTCTTGCTCAGCTTGATAAGGTTGAAGATATATGTGCGAAGCGCCATGCATTCGGTGAAAAGCTTAACCGTGCGCTTGAAAAGCTTCCGGGTATTATGCCTCATAAGATAACTGAAGGATGCGAAAGCTCTTATTGGTTTTATATGCTTCGTGTTGACAAGGAAGAGCTCGGTGTAGATAACGAAGAGCTTGCAAAAGCTCTGCAGGCAGAGGGCATCCGAGCAGGCGCAGGATATATTCCGTATTGCGTGTATCAGTATGATATGTTCAAAAAACGCACTGCGTATCCTGGCGGCTCGAACTATCCGTTTGAAAACACAGAGTACAAGGCAGGTGACTGCCCTGTCGCAGAAGAAATTCTTGAAACCTGCATCAAGGTTCAGGTGAATGAGTTTTTCACAGAGCAGGACCTTGAAGATACGATAAAGGCGTTTGAAAAGGTTTGCGCATATTTCCGTGCCAACAAGTAAGGTGGTTGCCAAATGAACATTAAAGAAAAGCTTAAGATAATGCACGATAATCCTGTTGTCGCCTGGCACGAGCATTTCTGGAGCACCGGCGATTTCAAAACGCTCAATACCGCCGCTGCAGACGATATGATGCGTGTGTTTGACCTTCTCGGTGTGGATAAGGTTGTGACCTCGCTTCCGGTAAACACAATAAAGCGTTGCCCGCCCGAGGTTTTTGTTTCGGCAAACAATGTTACATATGAAGCTGTAAAGCGTTTTCCCGGCAGAGTTTACGGTATGGCGTATGCTCATCCCGGATACGCAAAAGAGGCAGTTGCGGAGATTGAGCGCTGCGTAAAGGAGCTTGGCTTTGTGGGCGTAAAGCTTTATTACGATTATTTTATGGATGATCCGGTATATGCGCCGATAATTGAAAAGTGCATAGAGCTTGATATTCCTATTCTCCAGCATTCAATGCACTTTATGGATGCTGCAAACAAAATCCGCCAGCCGCTTGCAACCGACGGCGTGCATATGGCAAACGCGGCAAAGCGTTATCCCGAAGCAACTTTTGTTATGGGACATTTCACCATTGCCGAGTGGCAGTATTCCTTAAAGGCGATTGCTGATTGTCCGAATGTGTATACCGATATGAGCGGAAGCGTTTATGACCGTCCGCAAATGGAGGAGGCGGTGAGGGTTCTCGGTGCCGACAGGATTCTTTTCGGTACGGACAATTCTCTGTCTGCCTGTGCGGGAAAGCTCCTCGGTGCAAGAATCTCGGACGAGGACAAAAAGACGATTTTGCGTGGCACAGCATTTGAAAGATTCTTGGAAAGGACGGTAAAGTAAGCTATGTTTATTGATATCAATACATATGTAGGACACTGGCCGTTCCGCAATCTTGAATTTAACACGCTCTCGGGGCTCGATACGCTTGCCCGCGAGTATGACATTACTCATATGGTTGTCGCAAACATAAACGGACTTTTTTA
>JAZNFB010000297.1:0-7611 GCA_045588895.1 Candidatus Flemingiibacterium sp. | reverse complement strand
CACTGTAACCGTGCTCCATATAAAGCTTCTTAAGCTCGGCAGGTGTGAAATTGCCGTCCGAAACCTTTGAATGGGTGTGAAGATTGAGCTTGTGAAGCTTTCCGCACCTCGGTAAAAGCTCGACATATTCAGGTGCAGGCGGCAGCTTCACGCCTTCCCTTGGCAAAATTTCGTTTTTCATTTTCCTTTCTCTTTATTCTTTTATCTCATCATTGATACGGCTTCCGTCCGCAAGTAATGACTCAAGCTTCTCCTTATCCTCTGACCTCATTGCATCCGCATATTCAAGAAGATTTTTCGCAAGCAGCTCAATTTCGGGAACAAGCATATCGCGGTTATCCATGAAAAGCTCGCTCCACATTTTTGCATTCAGATGTGCAACCCTCGTCAGATCACGGAAGCTGCCTGCCGAATATCCCTTATGTCTGCGTGCCGTGGGACTTTTCACGTATGCGTTTGAGAGCACGTGTGCAAGCTGTGATGTGTAAGCGATAATCTCATCGTGCTCCTTTGCCGAAGTAACACTGACAGAAGCAAACCCGACCGACTTGAAAAACTTAACCGCAAAATCAAGGTGTGGAGCGTCAATATCGTGCTTTGGAACAAGTATCATCGGCGCATTTTTGTAAAGACTCTCACGTGATGCGGTAAAGCCCGAAAACTGCGTACCTGCCATAGGGTGTCCGCCGATAAAGGTGAATCCATATTTTTCAGCAGCCGCAAAGCCCACTTCGCAAACACCGCGTTTAACACCGCCAAGATCGAAAACATACTTCCCTTTTCCAATCTCATGCGCATGATTATTTATAAAATCGACACTCGCATCAGGGTACGCCGCAAGCACGATCACGTCAAAATCAACGAGCGGCGGTAAGGTGTCGCCAGCCTCGTCACAAGCACCGACAAGCACCGCCTTACGCGCAGAATTTATGTCAATATCATAGCCGTATACATAATGCTCGGTGTAAAATTTCAGTGCACGCGCAAATGAGCCGCCGATCAGTCCAAGTCCGAAGATAAGTATTTTCATTGTGTTTTTCCTTCTTTTTGTTGGTAGTGTAAACTATAATCACTTCACCCTTGCAAGCTTTGCGGCGGCGGCAACCATAACCTCCTCGCGCTCATCGTAGTGAACATACTCGCCCTCGATAAGCTGATACTGCTCATGCCCCTTACCTGCAAAAAGTATACAGTCACCGTCGCGTGCATTGTCTATTGCATAGCGAATAGCGTCACGACGGTCAACAAACGTCACATAAGGGCAGGACGTCGCCGCAACACTCTTTTCAATATCCGCAATTATCTCCTGCGGCGGCTCATGGTCGGGATTATCGCTCGTTATAATACAAAAATCCGCAAGCGATGACACAACCTCTCCAAGCTCACTGCGCCGCTGCTTTGTACGTCCGCCAACCGATCCGAACAGCACAACCAACCTCGTCGGCTGATAACGGCGTATCGTTTCAAGTGCCGCACGCATGGAAAGCTCGTTGTGTGCATAGTCGATTATCGTCACAGAGTTCGGGAGCGCATCAACAATTTCAAAGCGTCCTCTGACTGTAGCCACGGCAAGTGCCTCACGTATAGCCTCCGATTTTATCTGCATACGCTCGGCAACAGCAATCGCCGCAAGCGCATTGTATACGTTAAATTCGCCCGGCATACGAAGCTCATATTCGCATTCGCCGAGAAGGCTTTTGCAAACAAAATGTGAGCCGAGTGCATTTTCGCTCTTGTGTATTTTTATATCACGTGCACTTATGTCGTGCGGAAGCTCGGGGTTTACACCAAATGTGGTGTTTATGGACCTTGCCTGACGGATCATGTCCGTGTAGTGTGAGTCATCCGAATTGAATATGCCATATCTGCACTGCGAGAAAAGCGCCGCCTTACACTCCATATAATGATCAAAGGTCGGATGCTCAACGCCGCCGATATGGTCAGGAGAAAGATTTGTGAAAACGCCGATATGGAAATGTATCCCGGCAACACGTCGCATATACATCGCCTGGCTCGAAACCTCCATAACAACACAGGCAACGCCCTTTGTAACCATCTCACGGAATGCCTTATGAAGCTCATAGCTCTCGGGGGTTGTGTTTTTCGTCGGCGTATGCTCACCGTTAATAACAATACCGGTTGTTCCGATATACGCTGTGTTAATGCCGCCCTTGCATAATATATCCGCAATAAGGGATGCCGTGGTGGTCTTGCCCTTTGTTCCCGTAACGCCGATAACGGCAAGCGAGCGTGCAGGATATTCAAAAAACGCCGCCGAAGCATATGCAAGTCCCATGCGTGTATCGGGAACGGTTATCTGAATGGCATCGGACGGCAAATCAAGCGTCCTTTCCACCATGAACACACGGCAGCCAACCGAATATGCGCCCGAAGCAAAATTGTGACCGTCAGCAGCAGCGCCGACAAGACAGACGAACATTGTCGCGGCAAATGCACGCCTTGAATCGTAAACAATATCGGTTATCGAAATATCATCAATAATCGCATCATCCACGTTTACCGAGTAATCAATATCAGCAAGAATTTGTTTTAGAAGCATCAAAAAGAAATCTCCTTTTGTCAGTCGAAAATTGTTTTCTTACCACAAGCCTTAATTGTGGAAATTGCGAGACACTCAAGCGAATCTACGTAAAAATCGCCGAGGCTTTCATTTTTCTTGATAAGAGAAAGCTCTGTGCATCCGAGGATCAACCGCTCGCATCCTCTCTCGCGTAAGCTGTACGCCGCGGCATAAAAGCTCTCCATATCGGCAGGCTTACCGCATTTTATCTCTGAATAAATAATATCCATTATGCGCGCCTGATTTTTGGTGTCGGGAATGATACATTCAATTCCGTGGTCCTCACAGTATTTCTGATATGTACTTGAATTAACCGTACCGTCCGTTGCGAGCAGTCCAAAGCGTTTCACTCCCTGCTCTTTCAGAGTTTTCACGGATTCCTCGATGATATTAAGTATCTGAACGTCAACCTCGGCGGCAAGACGGTCATAGAAATAATGCGCGGTATTACAGGGGATCGCAATAACATCTGCGCCGAATGAGACAAGCCGCTTTGCATCGGGAATCATTTTGTCAAGCGGATTTTCGTCCGATTTACCCGTTATAAACGCTGTACGGTCGGCAGTCGTGGCACGGCTCGAGATCACGATGTCAATATGCTCCTGGTCACACTTCGCCTTTGTGAGCGAGGTGACAAGCTCATAAAAATACACCGTTGACATAGGCCCGAGTCCGCCGAGAATACCGAGAACCTTTGCACTGTTATTCTTTTCCATAATACTTTTTAAACTTTCCGTAATGATTGTAACCGTGCATCAAAAGGAAGAATACACGGCGAGGATTCATAAACGTATCCGGCTTATACCAGAGCGAGGCGTGTGCTTTCTTTGCCTTTGCGAGAGCCTTTGCGCGCTTCACAAGCTCCTTATCCCGGCAGTATTCGTAAACGACACCCTTGGGAATACTGTGCCAGAGCACCTCCCTGTCGCAGTAGTAGATCTCTCCAAGATCCTTATTAAGAACAAGATCCTCAACGATATACCGTGCAACATTACATCCGGCACTCGTCACATAATTATTACTGCGTCCAAGGCGAAGATTTATCTCAAACGCACGGAATGTACCATCACGCTCATCATATTTGATATCGAAATTTGAATATCCGACATAGCCAATCTCTTCAAGATAGGACTTGAATTTTTCCATAAGCGGACGATCCTGCTCGGTAATTATCGCGCAGTGGTTGCCAAGTCCCTTCGGCGTATGCTCCTCAAGCAAAACGTGACCGAGGCACATCATCTTAACCTTGCCGTTTTTATCGGAATAAGCCGTGAGAACACGCATATTGGTATCATCACCGGGGATCATATCCTGAAGTATTATCTTTTCGGGGTATCCTGCCTCATAAATACGGTCGATTATAATTTTCGCTTCGAGCGCACTTGATGCGGTGTAAACCTTTTTCATTCCGTCAAAGGGATGCTTCCAATAGGGCGCACTTGCAGACGGCTTGACTATTATGGGGTATTTAAATCCAAGTGACTCCTCATCAAGTGAAGCTTCAAGGTCGGTTTCGGGAGTGACAATCGCTGTTTTCGGATAAAGAATACCGTGTCGGTCACAGTCCTCATAGAAATTCGCCTTGTAAGCGAGACGCTCAAAAAGCGCAGCTCCGATATAAGGTACAATGTAACGCGGACGCAGACGATCCCCATGATGAATGAGCATATCGGCATAATCGTCTGTACAGCCAAACGCGATAAGAGTTGCACCCTCATGCTCATCTGCAAATTTAAGGAGGGTTTCAACCATAACGTCAGGCTCGTCAAGCTTTTCAACCGGTGTGAATTTTATGATACGTGTATAATTTGATGCACCGATCGCATAACGTCCGAATGCATATGATTTAATCCCATATTCCTCGTGAAATGCACGTGCAACATTGTAACAGTTAAGATCAGCGCCAAGTAATACGGGAATTATTTTCTGACTTTCCATTTTAACCTCTGTTCGATAATTATGTCGTTAATTCAAAAATCATGCTTCGTTTACAAAGAAACGGCGATACCAGGTAAGAAAAACATAAACCGTCCAGATACGGCGACCATTATTTGCCTTACCTGATTTGTGCTCATCAAGCAGTGCCATAAGCTTGTCCGTATCAAAGAACTCCTTCGCCTCACCGCTTGTAAATTCAGCCTTGACAAGATTATAGTATTTATCCTCGGCAAGCCAATAACGTATCGGCACGGGGAAGCCCATCTTTTTGCGGTCTGCCCATTCATCGGGTAAGGTACGGTTTGCCGCCTTACGGAAGATGTATTTAGTGTTTTTGCCGTTGATCTTATATTCGTGTGGAAGTGCCTGTGCCTGCTCCATAACCTTTTTATCAAGAAACGGCACACGAAGCTCAAGTGAACTTGCCATACTCATTTTATCAGCCTTTAAGAGTATATCGCCCGGCAGCCAGAGATTAAGGTCAAGATACTGCTTTTTATCAAGCTCACTTTTGCCTTTAACTCTCGCATATATCGGCGCAGTAACCTCCTTGACCGACGGTCCGACACGGTACTTCGGCGTGAGAACACTCATAGCGTCCTTTTCATCCCAAACCATCGCCTGACCGATGAAATAATCCTCGGGATTACCGCTTGATTTTATAATAAGATCATGCCCCTTGAAATAGGGTAACTTCTTCGCAATTGCCGCTGCCGCAACACGGATGAACTTCGGCAAACGCTTGTATTTTTTCATAACGCCGGCTTCGTCGTACCATTCGTATCCGGCATAAATTTCGTCCGCACCCTCGCCCGAAAGCACAACGGTTACGTGCTCCTTTGCAAGTCTTGCGAGGAAATAAAGCGGCAGACAGGATGGATTTGACTGCGGCTCGTCCATATAATACTGTATATCGGAAAGATTGTCAAAGCACTCGTCTGCAGAAATCAGCTTGCGGTAATTTTCGATTCCAAGCTTGTCTGAAAGCTCCTTTGCATAATCGGTTTCGTTGAATTTATCGTAATCAAAGCCGACGGAAAATGTCTTATCGGGCATGAGGCAAGCGGTGATATAGCTTGAGTCAACGCCGCCCGAAAGAAACGAGCCAACCTTAACGTCACTGATTCTGTGCGCCTCGACAGATTCGTGTACGGCACGGTCAATCTCGTCAACGTAACGCTCAAAATCTCCCGAAACCTCGGTGAAATCTGCATCCCAATAGCGTGAGGTTTCAATAGCATCGCCACCGCCGAGTTTCAAGGTAAAGCTGTGTGCCGGGGGAAGCTTATAAACGCCCTCGAAAAAGGTTTCGTCAAGGGATGAATATTGGAATGTGAGATAGGGACGAAGTGCTTTTTTGTTGAGCTTCTTATCGAACTTAGGATGCTCAAGAAACGCCTTTATCTCTGAGCCGAAAATATAGTCCCCATCCTCTGTACGGTAATAATAAAACGGCTTGATACCGAAAATATCACGTGCACCGTAAAGGGTGTCCTTTTTCATATCGTAAATAACAAACGCATACATTCCGCGAAGATGCTCTGCAAGCTTGTCTCCCCACTTTTCGTAACCGTGAACGAGCACCTCGGTATCAGTGTCGGTTTTGAAAATGTGACCGTCCGCAATAAGCTCACGGCGCAGCTCCATGAAGTTATAGGTTTCGCCGTTATAAACGATAACAACACTTCCGTCCTCGTTATATATAGGCTGTGAACCGCCGTCAAGGTCGATTATCGACAAACGCCGAAAGCCGAGCGCGACACCATCAGAGATAAATTCGCCCTCGGAATCGGGACCGCGGTGAATGATGCGTCCCATCATTTTATTAAGTATTTCTTTTTTATTTTCGAGCTTTCCTGAAAAGCCCACAAATCCACACATGATGTTTCTCCTGTCGGATAGATATTTTTAGATTAACGCCAATAGGTAACTTTATAATAATCGTTATATTATACCACAAATAAACACAAAAATAAAGAGGTAAACAGTAAATTCCTTTGCGGGAGGTGAAATTATTCTTCCGAGTCCGAATAAATCGCCAATTTTGCTTCCTTGTAGCCGTCTATACCCGAGCGTTGAAGTGCACCGAAAATACGGTGGCGCAAGCCCTTATTATTTCGCTCAAGTGACAAAAGAAGCTGTTTCATTGATTCACGCTCCGTATTTTTATCTGCAGGACAGGGCGATTCAATAACGGGAAGCGGATGACGGTTAACAAAATAACGCACGTCCTTTTCCTGCGCATAGATCATCGGACGTATCATCGTAAGATCCTTTCTTGAGAGGTAGGTAACAGGCGCGAATGAACCGAGTCTGCCCTCGTAAAAGAGATTGAGCATAAAGGTTTCAACAACGTCGTCGAAATGGTGACCGAGAGCAAGCTTATTGCAGCCCTGACGCTTACATTCGTCGTGAAGCGCACCCCGGCGCATCTTTGCACAAAGTCCGCAAGGGTTCTTCTCCTTTCGCACGTCAAAAACGATACGACTGATCTGCGTCGGAACGGTTACAAACGGCACGTCAATAGTTCGGCAAAGCTCGGCTATAGGCGAAAAATCCACGCCGTCAAAGCCCATGTCAACCGTTATTGCAACAAGGCTGAAATGCTTCGGATAAAATCTGCGAAGCTCGGCAAGTGCAAGCAAAAGTGTCAGCGAGTCTTTACCTGCCGAAACGCCAACACCAATTTTATCGCCGTCCTCGATCATGGAATAATCATCGACAGCACGGCGTGTAAAGCTCAGTATTCGTTGAATTTCTTTCATATTATCAAGCTCTCTTTGAATATACTGTATAAATCATTTTTTGGAGGTACATATGCCAAAGGTATTCATTGATCAGGGACACAATCCGTCGAATCCCAATGCAGGAGCCGAGGGTAACGGGCTTCGGGAACAGGATATAACCTACACCATCGGCGCGATTCTGGCTGATCTGCTTAACGGTAGTCCGAATTTTGAAGCGCGTCTGTCGCGAAACTCCCCCACAGAACAGCTCGGTACTTCAAACGCATCAAGTCTTGCCGCGCGTGTCAGAGCCGCCAACGAGTGGGGAGCGGACATTTTCTTAAGCCTGCACACAAACGCATACAC
>JAZNFB010000296.1:0-3078 GCA_045588895.1 Candidatus Flemingiibacterium sp. | reverse complement strand
TCTGCACCGCAGACGGTGAAGTTGCGCATCAGGCAGAGCTTGCCGCACCGAAATGTGATACGCTCAAAACAAAGATTCTTTGCAGTGTTAGTGAAGCAAAAGAGATGGACGGTTGGCGCGATTTTGCAGAGTTTGAAAATTATTCCGACGTTTATGAGCGTACCGATGACACTGCGTGCGGCGATGATCCGATACTTATGTTCTTCACCTCAGGTACAACCGGTTATCCGAAGATTGCAACCCACAGCTGTAAGTATGCGCTCGGTCACTTTATAACCGCTAAATATTGGCACAATGTTGATCCCGACGGTATCCATTTCACTATCTCCGATACAGGATGGGGTAAGGCACTGTGGGGTAAATATTACGGCCAGTGGCTTTGCGAGGCGGCTGTATTCACATACGATTTCAACAAGTTTGATGCGAATGACATTCTTCCGCTTTTTGCGAAGTACAATATCACAACATTCTGCGCACCGCCAACAATGTACCGTTTCTTCATCAAAGAGGACCTCTCGCGCTTCGATCTGTCAAGTCTTAAATATTCAAACACCGCCGGCGAAGCACTCAATCCCGAGGTTTACCAGCAGTGGATAAAGGCGACCGGTATTGCACTCATGGAAGGCTTTGGTCAGACTGAAACAACCCTTGCGCTTGCAAACCTTGTTGGTATGGAGCCGAAGCCCGGTTCGATGGGTAAGCCGAGTCCGCTTTATGATGTGCAGATCCTTGATCCGGACGGAAAGCGTTGTGCGGTTGGTGAAACGGGCGAGATCTGTATCCGTACAGCAGAACACGTACCGTGCGGTCTCTACCTCGGTTACTATAACAATGATGAAAAGACCAAGGAAGCATGGCACGACGGCTATTACCACACAGGCGATACTGCTTGGATGGATGAGGACGGCTACTACTGGTATGTCGGACGTACCGATGACCTCATTAAGTCGAGTGGCTACCGTATCGGCCCGTTTGAGATCGAGTCGGTAATCATGGAGCTTCCGTATGTTCTCGAATGTGCGGTAACTGCGGCGCCCGATGAGATCCGCGGTCAGGTTGTTAAAGCGACTATCGTACTTGTCAAGGGTAAAGAGGGAAGTGATGAGCTTAAAAAAGAAGTTCAGAACTACGTCAAGACCCACACTGCGCCCTATAAGTATCCGAGAATCGTTGAGTTCGTTGACGAGTTGCCCAAGACCATCTCCGGTAAGATCAGACGTGTCGAGATCCGCGGTAACGATAAGAAATAATAAAGAATCCGCTTGTTCACTTTATTGCTTGAACGAGCGGATTTTTTTATCTGTTATTTTATTCAACCTTTGGGAGCTTTGCGAGTGCCTTTTCAATTTCTTCATCGGTGGGCTCGTAATTCTGCATTACGCCGTTGTGGAACTTTTCATATGACATCATATCAAAGTATCCCGTGCCGGTCAGACCGAAGAAGATGGTCTTTTCTTCGCCGGTTTCCTTGCATTTGAGTGCTTCGTCGATAGCAACACGGATTGCATGGCTCGATTCGGGAGCAGGGAGTGTACCCTCAACACGTGCGAACATTTCAGCAGCCGCGAAAACGTCAGTCTGATCAACTGATACAGCCTCCATGAGACCATCATCGTAAAGCTGTGAAAGCGTTGAGCTCATACCGTGATAACGCAGACCGCCTGCATGAGTTGCGGCAGGCATGAAACCGCTGCCGAGCGTGTACATCTTCTGAAGCGGACATACAGCACCGGTGTCGCAGTAATCGTATGCATATTTGCCGCGTGTGAAGCTGGGACAGGATTTGGGTTCAACAGCGATGAAGCGGTAATCTGCCTCGCCTCGTATCTTTTCGCCCATGAACGGAGATATAAGTCCGCCGAGGTTCGAGCCGCCGCCTGCACATCCGATGATGATATCCGGCTTGATACCGTATTTATCCATTGCGATCTTGGATTCAAGACCGATTATCGACTGATGCAAGAGCACCTGATTGAGTACGCTTCCGAGCACGTAACGGTAACCCTCCATCGAGGTCGCCGCTTCAACCGCCTCGGAGATTGCACAGCCGAGACTTCCGCCCGTACCGGGAAATTCAGCGTTTATCTTGCGTCCGACAGCCGTTACCATCGAGGGAGAAGGAGTTACGGAAGCTCCGTATGTACGCATTACCTCACGGCGGAAGGGCTTCATTTCATATGAGCATTTAACCATATAAACCTTGCAGTCAAGGTCGAAATATGAGCACGCCATCGAAAGCGCTGTACCCCACTGACCTGCACCGGTTTCGGTTGTAACGCCCTTAAGTCCCTGCTTCTTTGCGTAATACGCTTGTGCGATTGCGGAGTTTAACTTGTGAGAGCCGCTGGTGTTGTTTCCTTCAAATTTATAATATATCTTTGCAGGAGTACCAAGCTTCTTCTCGAGGAAATATGCACGTGTGAGCGGTGCAGGGCGGTACATTTTATAGAAGCTTAAGATTTCCTCGGGAATATCGAAATATGCGGTTGTGTCATCGAGCTCCTGCTTAATAAGCTCATCGCAGAATACCGGTGCAAGCTCTTCGGCTGTTATAGGCTTCATTGTTGCGGCATTAAGGAGCGGTGCAGGCTTGTTTTTCATGTCCGCACGCAGGTTGTACCATTGCTTTGGCAGCTCGTCTTCGTTAAGATAAATTTTGTAAGGGATATTTTCCATGTTAAGCCATCCTTTCGTTGAGCATTTTGCTCGTTATATAAAATCGCCGGTGGAAACAAAACAAAAAACTCCTGTCCCCACACTTTGCTGGGACAAGAGATAAACTCCTGCGGTGCCACCCGGCTTGATGCATAAACATCCACTTTGCATACTGCCATATGCTCGACTTTTTTACGGAAGTCACTCCGGCGCACATACTTCGCTGAAATAACGGTTCTGATTGCCCTCGGATGTCCATTCGGCTATCTTTTTTGTACCGTGATTACACCATCCACGGCTCTCTGCGACAAAACGGGGATAACTTACTTACTCATCCTCATCGGTTTAGTATAGTATACCATCAAAAGAGGAGTTTGTCAAGGGGCGTTGAAAATTTTTTTGAAAAACGCGAAATTTTTTTAA
>JAZNFB010000295.1:0-3380 GCA_045588895.1 Candidatus Flemingiibacterium sp. | reverse complement strand
GGTAAGAGATTCAAGGAGCAGTATGTGGCTGACGCTGTAAAAAGCGGCGCCATACTGCTTGTTTCTGAGGAAAAATACAATATTGAGGGTGTTGATTACAGAGTCAAGAAAAACGATGTTGTATTTCTGCCGCCGAGGGTGCATCATTCGTTTCATGTCATGCGTGATAATTTTGTTCAGCCGCATATACATTTTGACGCGGTATACACCGAAAAAAGCCGTGAGACACCGATATCCTTCAAAATGGATACACATATGAACGATTACGAAAAAACGCTTTTTCAGCCGGATATTTTTGCAGAACTTGATATTCCGTATGTGTTTACGCCGAAAAATCCGGTTTCGTTCTGTAAAATATTTTTTATGATCATTGATCTTTATACTTCCGGGGAGCGTGGACTTTATCTGAAATCGCAGATGCTCTTGCTGCTTGATGCGATTATATCGCAGTTTGAAAGTGGCACAACCGGGGAAGTGTATATTTCGGACGGGCGCATATCAACAATTAAGGAATATATTGATGCAAATTTTATGAATACAATAACTCTTGACGGTCTTTCCGAGCAGTTTTCGATTAATAAATTCACAATGCTGCGTAAATTCAAAGCGGCATATGGCAACAGTATAATTAATTATTATAATAATCTGCGCTGTGAAAATGCAAAGCTGAAGCTGCGCTCAACCAAGCTGCAGATAAAGGAGATCGGAGCATCGCTTTCATTTTCGGACGAATATACATTCAGTCGTTTTTTTAAATCGATGACGGGCGAGTCACCGCTGACATACAGAAAAAATAAGCATTAATACAAAAAAGGTGCCGGTATTATCGCCGACACCATTTATATTTTAATTAAGCCTTGTATTTTTCAGCTTGGGATGCAATGAGAGCTTCATCGTCGAAATAGTTTATCTTCATCGCCGCTTTAACCTCATCAAGTGTTGCCGCTGCGGCTTCACGTGCGATCTCACTGCCTTTTTTGAGAATCTCGTAAACGCCTGCAATATCCTTCTGATATTCAGCACGCTTTGCACGGATGGGTTCGAGTGTTGACTCAAGCACCGAGAGAAGGAATTTCTTAACCTTTACGTCGCCAAGACCGCCGCGCTGATAATGCGCCTTCAATTCGTCGAGATTTGCGTAATCGGGGAGAAACTCTGCAAAATGCTCATCGTGTGCGAATGCATCGAGATATGTGAATACCGTATTGCCCTCGATCTTTCCGGGATCGGTGATCTTGATGTGATCGGGGTCTGTGAACATACTCATAACCTTGGTTTTAAGGTCAGCGGAGGTTTCCGAGAGGTATATTGCATTGCCGAGAGATTTTGACATTTTAGCGTTACCGTCAATACCGGGGAGTCTGCGGCAAGCGGCATCTGTTGGGAGAAGTGCATCCGGCTCAACGAGGACTTCACCGTAAACGTCGTTGAATTTACGGACAATTTCACGTGTCTGCTCGATCATGGGAAGCTGATCCTCACCGACGGGAACGGTTGTTGCCTTGAATGCTGTGATATCTGCCGCCTGGCTTATCGGATATGTGAAGAAGCCGACGGGGATGCTTGTTTCAAAGTTACGCATCTGTATTTCAGCTTTGACGGTGGGATTTCTCTGCAGACGCGATACGGTTACGAGGTTCATATAGTAGAACGAAAGCTCGGTAAGCTCCGGTATCTGCGACTGAATGAAAAGGGTGGATTTTGCAGGATCAAGACCGCATGAGAGATAGTCGAGCGCAACTTCGATAATGTTCTGACGGATCTTTTCGGGGTTATCTGCGTTATCGGTGAGTGCCTGTGCGTCGGCAATCATTATGTAAGTTTTATCAAAAAGGCCGCTGTCCTGAAGCTCCACGCGACGGCGAAGTGAACCGACAAAGTGACCGATGTGGAGTTTACCTGTGGGACGGTCGCCCGTTAATATGATCTTCGACATGATGATGTCTCCTTTGATTATATAGTAATATATAAATTATACCACGTTTCCATATACAATGTCAAGACAAAAAACAAAACGGATAGGAAAAACCTTTCCGTTTCTTAAATATGCGGCGTTTATGAAAGAGTTACAAGCTCATCGTATATACAGGTGTGGGTTTCATTGCGTGGACGGTGGAAATGGTTATGACCGTAATACCAATGCTTATACTCGACATTATTTTCGATATATGCAGTCAGATCGTATAAATTTTTGTCAAGAGAGGGAACTGTGTTATCAACCTCATATTTATGAGTTAAAATATAATCGACACGGTGTCCTGACTTGGTGAGATTTTCGCGTGCAAGCTGACATTGTTCATCTGTTGCGGTTTCTTCGGCATACCAGAGTCCCATCTCTTTCCATTTTGCTCCACTCTTACAGCCGCCGAATGTGAAGAAGGTTTTTCCGTCAATGGTGTATATGTCGCCTCGGTGCAAATAGACAATATGCTCTGAAATGCGATGAACTCTGCCGCCGTTCCAAGCTTCTTCGGGAAACTCATATAGGTAAGGGAAGTTTTCGTGGTTTCCGGCGATGAATGCGATATTCTTTTTGAGCGACAGAAAGTATTCGGTGAAATCGGAGTCTGAACCGGGTTCTGCAAAATTAAGTCAGACGTCTCCGAGAACGATCAGCAGGTCATTATCAGTTGCAATTTCAAGATAATCCTGCAGCCCCTTGAAGCTTTTGTTTGCGTGTATATCGCTGATAAGATAAATCATAGCGTTAACCTCTGATAATTGTTCCTCTGCCGCTTTTTATGAGAGCAATGAACTCCTCGACAGATTTAATTGGTGTCTCACAAATCATGCCTCCAAGACAGGTATCCTCGGGACGGTGTGCATCCGAGCCTCCGCTTATCAAAAGTCCGTTTTCCTTTGCGAGGATTTCTGCATCATCGTTACGGTCGTCATGACGTGGATTTGTGTTATATATTTCGATTCCGTCAACAAATTTCGGGGTGGGGAAGCACGGCTTTCTGTATGGATGCGCCTGGATTACCAAAGCTCCGAGCTGTTTTGCAATAGGATAAAATCCCTCGATGCCGATTTCGTACAAATTGGGGTGTGACAGTGCCATTTCTTTTGTAAAACCGTAAACGAGATAATCATTAGATGCATTGGAGAAGGTCATTTCCATAGCAGGCAAAACGGTTACACCAAGCTTTTCGCCGGCTTTACGTGCATTTTCATATCCTGAAAAATATGCGTTAGTCTTTTCTTTCCACGGGATATCGCCAAGCCGGTCAAAATATCCTTGTGAAAAATGGTCGGTTACAAAAACGGTATTGTATCCTGCTTCCTTATAACGCTCAAGCATCTCAGCGGCGCGCAGGTGTGAACAGCGGCTAACCTCACTTGTGTGAAGGTGCGTTTCGATTTTATACATAGTGACCTCC
>JAZNFB010000294.1:0-6693 GCA_045588895.1 Candidatus Flemingiibacterium sp. | reverse complement strand
AATAAGGTTGTCCATGCGGCAATGCTCCCAACGGAACGAAGCGTGTTTATTAAGCAGTTCGACGGCCTTGCTTACACGTTCACGATGGTGCTTGTCGTTTATGAAGGGAAGGTTTTCATCGGAATAAACGATATCCACGTTATTGCTCGCAACCTGGGCAACAAGGAAGTCGGTTATACGGCGAATATAGTTAAAAACCGGCGTCGGAAGCGGACCTGCACTGACCGAGTGCCACTGATCACCCCTGTAGAAACGCTCGTTTGAGGTGACGTTTTCATAAAGACCGATACGGCGGTTATAGTCACGTCCTGCCTCAAATTGCCGCCATGCAATATTTTGGGTCATAATATCAATCCTTTCAGTAATTCAGAATGTTGTTGAAGCTTTTTTCGACGTTGCTTACGGCTTCGGTATTTTTTCTTTTTGCGGAGATAATCAGCATTATCAGAACGGCAACACCGATTCCGCTGATAAATCCGAGTAAATATAAAAGCGCAGACATTTTCACACCCCCGTTGTCCTATAACGGAACATAATTTCACGAAGATTGGCAGGTGCGGCATACGCAGGAGAGAAAATGCGGTAGATAATATATGCGCTTTTACCGAGTCTTGCATGAGTGTGCAAAACAACGGGCGAGGTTATGCCGCTGCCGTCCGATTCGATAACGGTACGGAACTCGTTTCCCTTATCGTTAATAAGCAGACATTCGAGTGCCGCACCCTCACGGCGTTCAAATGCCGCACCGAAGGCGTAAATTGTTTTTTCGGTGAATACGCTGCCAAAACTGAGATTTTTGCTCTCGACGAAGGCTTCAAAGCCGCTGTCAGCATCCGTATAAATGTCCTCGCCGAAAATATTCAGCTTGTTTCCAAAAACAAAAGCGGTGTGGGCGTTCACGTTGAAGAAAAAGTCAGCCGTAATGCCGCTAAATCGATACCACTTCTGATAACGTATACTGTAAACTGCGATCCCGTCGTCCATGTAACACCAAAGCTCACTGTTCCGGCGGTTAATATGAAGCTTAATATTTTTATAAAGACCTTTTGTCGGCACAACCGATTCGGGAATATCTATCTGTGTAATTCTGTAAACGCCGGTCACCGAATCGTAGGAAAAACGGAAAAGCCCGGTGTCATTAATGAAAAACAGGGAATTTTCATAAACCGCCGCACCGGAATTTTCGCTTGCACCGAGCTCCGAATAAAGTCGCGATGAATAAAATCTAACGTCACCGTTTGAGAGAATACTATCCCTTATGTCATATATCCCATCTGAAGTGATAGCTATTGTGCGGTCACCCAGCTCAGTCACTGCGCGAATTGGCTTGGTTCCGTCGCCGATTATGAGCTCGTTGCCTTCGGGGAAATAATCGAAGCTGACGTAAGAATCTGTCGGTGCGGCTGCTTGCTTTGAATATATGATATGTCCCGGTGTAACATTTGGGTTGTCATATAAAAAGAGTACTGTTGCCGCATCAGATGAAAAAACGTGATATTTTTTGGATTCTGTGATTTTATTTTTGCTTGCCGTAAAAAACTCGGCATCCACAACGTATTCAATTTCAATCAGTCCTTGGTTGGCCTTGGCGAAATTAAGATCAAAGACAAGGGTTGTTTTCTTATCCGAATTTGCAGCATAATAGAGATTTTTATCGAGCGTTACACCGTCCAGCTTAACCCAGTTGATACTGCTTGCATATTCCGGAAGCGGATAACTGCTCTGCCCACTGATAAGATAAAAACGTCTTCGTACGGTTGATGTGAAAACATTGAACTTTTCCTTGATATTTTCGCCATCATCGGTTGAATCGGGAGTGCCGAGCATCGGAGCATATCCGCAAAGCCGTACCAAGGTGCCGTTTTTTATATCGTAGCGATAAAATGTGCCGCCGCCTATTATAAAAACAAGCGAGGCATGAACGAACATAATGACTTTTTCTTCGCTCGATGAAAAAACAGCATCAGCCAGCGCACCGATTTGCGTAAATTGATTACCCTTGATAATATATAAGTCACTCGCACTGACTGCATAGACAGTATCTCCCTCGGAAACTGCGCCGCGTATTGCAGCTTTCAGTGTACTGAGTCTTAAATAACCCTCTCGCTTATTGAGCTCGCCGTTTGCGCCGAGACGGAAATTTTCGATTTTGGCGCAGTCGGTAAAATCATTGATTATTTTTTCGCGAAGCGTGCTCATAAGCCATATACCTCGCGCGTCGATGAGACACCCGTAGCCTCTGCGCAAAGCTGTTTTCTGTCAAACTCGGCGCGCTCTGCGAGCATTTTCGAGATTTCCGGTAGCTCATCAATAACGAGCATTGAGGCAAGCACCTCGCTGATCAAAAAGGCGAGTCTTTCATCGAGAGGGAAAAGCTCATCAAGAGAGGTGATGTTCAGTGATTCATATGACGTTTCAGTGCCGGAAAGCTCCTCGGAGAGTCGTGCGAATCTTGAAAAAATTACTTTCAAAAGATGCACAGAGCGTGCTGCGTAATCAGCGGTTGCATCTGAATCACCGCCTTCGCCGATGAGCGCAAGTGCGGCAAGATAAATTTTTTTGCAGATCATGATCTTCTGACTCCTTTCGTAAATGAAATTATTGGCAGAAGGAGCTGCCTTCTTTAAAAATAGTGACAGCTCCTCCGTGAATTATTTAAGCACCGAGACCGATATCGAGTACGATATATTCAGACGGATAAACGAGCTTTGCACCATAGAGATGGAGACCCTTGAGGGCATCTGCAAATCTCGATTCGGGACGGTAAGCCTCAACCTCATTGAGCTGTTCCGCAAAAGCAACGGCACGCTTTGTACGGGCAATACACTTATGATGATTACCGTCCTTTGCAACATTCGGCGAAACATAAATATCGAAGCCGATAAGCTTGCCGAGAAGTCCGTTTTCAAACGCCCCTGCGTTATCGGAAGCGTTAAGTATCTTCGCACGCAGAAGTACCGCCGCAACCTCGGGAGTGATCTCAAGCGCTGTCGGAATATTGCTGTTTACGCCGTTAGCGAGAAGCTTCTGACGGGCATCAACGATAAGATCAATGGCAGTGTCAACCTGAAGCGCGTCAACTGTGATAATGTTATCGCTGTCAGCCTCACTGTAAAGCGAATAAACATACTTGTCTGCAACCTCGGCAAGAGCGGCGGCAGCCTGTCCCATAGCGGCTTTCATAAGCTTTGGCTGAGCCTGTGCACGGTCGATATCGTCGATCTGGAAGTTGAACGCCTTTGCCTGATCGATGGTGAGGGTCATAGCGGAATCACTGAGGGATTCAGGGGAGTTCATATCTGTGTCCTTTGTGTAATTGAACACGGAAATGTTACCGATACTGCCAATTTTGACAGACGAGCCTTTGTCCTTGATATCGCCCTCAAAATCACGGTTACAGTTGCGAACACCGACATATTCGCGGTCAAGCTGTGTGAGGAGTGTTTCGCTCCAGACAGTAGGGATAAAAGAAGAAATTGCCATGGTAAAATACCTCCAAAAAATAAAATATTTATATAATCGCAGATCTCCGGATAATCGTGCGATAATATACATCAATATAAAAACATTCCAATGTCACGTGATGGTGTAACGGTAACATCCGCCTCAGAACGTGACATCACCGCATAACGCAGTGCTTCGGGCGTATGAGTTACCTCGTGTGGTTCATCTGCGGCATCCTCTGGGATGTGCTTGTCGAACTGCAGAGCCTCCATAGAGCGTATCAGCTCGTCACATCCTCGGAAAATCTTCAGCTTGTTATCAAGCTTTTCACGAAGTGCGCGCCAACCGGGAATGCGACGGTTATCAGCCTTGAGCAGTGAAGGCGTGCCCTTGACAGATGAGATAATTTCAACTCCGCTGTAACCGCTGTCCTGTCGGCGATTCCAGAGATCGGGCGATGCAACGGAATATGAAATCTCGTGTCCGAGTGCACGTTCTTCACTGCAGACTGCGGCGAGTGCTTCTCCCGCTTCGCTCAGTGTGAGACCTGATCGGCAGTATTCGCGTGTAACATAAAGTGTGTCAGCGCTAATTGCCAGAATCAGCAGAGCGAAGCGGTCAAAACCGTAATCAAATGAAGCGAAATAACGCTTGCCGTAAAGATCGCAGGGGGATATTACGTGTTTTTCTCTTGAAAATTCGGGAAAAAACTGTCCCTCAAAGAGATCCCATCTACCCTCAAGCCAAGCGGCACGAAGCTGTTCGGGAAGACTTTTTAAGCTGTTTATATATTCGGGATCACGGTCGGTTAATAGCTTGTTGTCCCAAACGGATGCACGTATAAAGCGGTAATCCTCGGGATGTTCACCGTCTCTGAAATCGCGGTCAATAAATAATCTTTTTACCCATGCGTGACCAATGCCGCCGGGATTGCAGGTCAAATACATCCGTCTCGGATATTTGCCTATACCTCGCAGACAGCCCTTCAGCGAAGCAAACTGATATTCACTGAGCTGTGTTGCCTCGTCAATTGCGATAATGTCATATTCCTGACCTTGGTAATGAGTGGTATCCGAGTCATGTGCGAGATAACCGAGATCGATGCGGCTGCCGTTTTTAAAACGGAAAACACGTGCGCCTGCCGAGTATGCAACCGATTTACCGATCTCTCGTAGAAGCGGCTCAACGTGATTGTCCGTAAGATCCTTCAGCGTGCGTCTGATAATAAGGCAGTGTATTCCCGGATAGCGCAGACAAAGCAGAATGAGCTTACGTCTGAGCGCCCAGCTTTTGCCGCCGCCTCTTGCACCGCCGTACGCAGTGAAATGCGCTGTTGAACGGAAAAATTCAGCCTGCTTTTCGTTTGGCTTGCCTTGAAGATGCAAAGTAACACCTCCTTATATTCCGTCTGCAATCATATCGTGATCACAAACGATCTCGTCCTCCACGGGCGCACCCCAGAAGCCGTATTGACGTAGGTACATACCAATGAGCGTTGCAGTTGCGTTTGAATTGAGTGCGGCATCCTCGAAATATGCGCCTGCGTTTTCAAATTCGGTGGGGAACTGCCGTTTAAGCTTAAGAAAATCGTTCACGGATATCCCGGCGAAGCGGCAGAAGCCCGCAACATTTGCGAATACAGGTTTCTTGGTATCGACATTGTGACATTCGTCAATATATTCTTTTATTTTTGAAATCAGCTTTTTGCCGGTGGCGATTTTTGCCATTATTGCCATCCTTTCTCGTTTTTGCTGTGTGCATTATAGCATAGAAAAAATATCGCGGCACGTCAAAAGGTGTCACAGGAAAGCGTCATTGAAAACAAAAAATGTGTTAGTTACTGAAATTAATTTTGTATTCTTCACACACACGTCACATTTGTGCTGTATAATAACAAAAACGGCGGATAATTCTCGCCGTAATTACTCAATAAGATATGGTGATTAATATGAAAAGTAAAATAACTGCGTCGCTGCTTTCAATCTTGCTTTGTCTCACACTCGCTTCCTGTGGCGAAAAAAACGTCATGACCATTGGTTCAACGGAGATCGGTTACGACGAATACCGTTACTATCTGCTCAACAATAAACGCGATAGCTTCAATAGCGCCGAATCGCTGACCGAAGAACAGATAGAGGAGCTTAAGTCTCTGACGGAGGAAAATGCAAAGTACAGTGCTGCAATCGAAGCCTTGGCAGAAAAATACGGTGCCGAGCTTACCGATGAGGATAACGCACAGGTCGAAGCTTACATCGCCGCCTATAAAGCGGAGGAGTGCTATAACAACGAGGAATCTTACGAATCATCACTTGAAATGTATTACATGACCGATGAGCTTTTTAAGGAGCTTCAGAAAGATACGCTTCTTGTTTACCGTACGATGGATAAGATGGTTGAGGTCTGTGCAATCGTGGCGGACGATACCGCTATAGATTCGCTTATGGCGAGCGATGAACTGCTTTGCATAAAGGAAATATATTTAAGCTACCCGAGCGAGGAAACAAAGGAATATGTACACAACCGCGCAGTGGAAGCACATACAGCAATCATGAACGGCGGCGACTTTACTGAAATAATGCGTAAATATTCGTCATATAACGAAAGTGAAATGTCACCGGAGCACGGCTATTATACAACGGAATATGAAATGCCCGAATATATATGGCAGACGGCAGCGTCACTTGCAGACGGCGAAGTCAGCGAGATTATTGAGTCTCCATACGGATATCATATTGTGATGCGCTGTGAAAAGGATGCTGAATATATGGAAGAAATCCGAGAGGATATCACAGAACGGTATATCTCTGCAATGTATACAAAGGCGCTTTATGAAACAATTGATTCCCTTGAGGTGGAATACACTTCATACGGTAAAAGACTTAAAATCGAAACGATATCGTAAGTTAGGGTTAAACCCAAATACACACCCTGTTTGAATTGACAAGGAAAAGGCAAAAAAATTTGCGAAACCTCTTGACAAACGGGGTGTGATATGGTATCATATATAGGTCGTATATGAGTGACATGTGATTATTCACTCTTACCATTATTTCATATGCGGGTATGGCGGAATTGGCAGACGCGCTAGATTCAGGTTCTAGTGGGGGCAACTTCGTGGAGGTTCAAGTCCTCTTACCCGCACCAAACACAAAGGGCACGGCAATCGCCGCGCCCTTTGTGTTTGGCATGGGTGCTGCGGCTTGAACCCTGCCGCTATACATACTTCCCCTTTCGCACTACACTATGTCG
>JAZNFB010000293.1:0-3165 GCA_045588895.1 Candidatus Flemingiibacterium sp. | reverse complement strand
AACCAAGGATTTCCGATAAAGAGAAACGGAGTTATCGGAGCTAAAAACAGCAGTATCCCCCATATAAACGCACCGGCACTCGGTTTTTTGAGCTTCTTTTTCATCGAATGCGGGACAGCAAAATAAATCGCCGCACCAATGATAAGTGAGCCAAAGAGATAAAGGATACCGCCAAAATTTTCAAAGCAACCGTCAATTCCACGTGTAAATCCCTTAAACAACGTCATGATACCGCCGTCAATAAATGCGGTTTTGATCTGTCCAAGAATATCGGGCAAAAATACATCAAAATACCATCTTGACGTCGGCAGTGCAAGCGAGACTCGTGAGCCAAGTGCACTATCGCTTGAATTGAGTGAGGTGAAGATTAAATAGATTGCCGCAAGAGGGAGCGTTATAAGCCCTGCGAAAGCACGTTTGTTAGCTCGTACACGCCGCAGAAACTGTAATATGCTCAAGGTAAATGAAACGACGAGAATCTGCTCATAAAAGCCGTATGAAAGCAGCGCCGTGAACGAAAACAAAACAATTCTCCACCATTTACCCTTGTCGATATAGTCTTCAAGAATATTCGCAGCAACAGCGGTAAAAAAGAGTCCCGTAACGATACGTGAGGACGCGGAGAGCCAATATGTTCCCTCAACACCGAGAGGAAGCAACGCATAAACGACTGCAAAAGTTATGCCGCTCGAATAAATCTTATCAAACAGCCGCATAAAAAGTACGCCTGCAACACCATGCACCGCCGAAAAAATGAGCATCGGTAAAAGCAAACAACCATTCATCCTGCCAACAAAAAACAGATCGATTATTATTGCAAGCGGACGTGAGGCAAAGAGTCCCTCATTTTTGATAAGAGCCATGTAATCAGAGGATGTCGGGAAACTTATATATTGTATCGAATCGTCAAGAATCGGCAAATATTCAAAGCCTGCAGCAAGGCAACGTATCATAACAGCCGCCGCAAACAAAAGCGATATCATCAAAAAGCGGTGTTTATCCTTTGCAATTATAAAACGTGAGATAAACGATTCCATTTTCACTCACCTCTGTTAAATATTTTGCCCAATAAAACAGGAACCCCATAGTTTTGTATGGGATTTCCTGTATAAATCAAATATTAGTGCTTAAAGTGTCTCTGACCGGTAAATACCATTGCAATACCGTACTTGTTGCAAGCGTCGATGGATTCCTGGTCACGGATCGAGCCGCCGGGCTGAATGATAGCAGTGATGCCTGCCTTGTGTGCCGCTTCAACGCAATCTGAGAACGGGAAAAACGCATCGGATGCCATTACCGAGCCTGCCGCACGATTCTGCTCTGCACCCTCAAGAGTGTTTGCATATCGGATAGCAAGATCAAGCGCTGTGATACGGTTGGTCTGACCCGGGCCAATACCTGTTGTGATACCGTTCTTTGCGAGAACAATAGCGTTACTCTTTGTATGCTTAACGACCTTCATTGCAAACTTGAGGTCAACCATCTGTTCAGCTGTGGGAGCCTTTTCGGTAACAACCTTAAGCTCTGTATCGTCATAAACTCCGATGTCTCTTTCCTGAATGAGAAGACCGCCGGCAACACGCTTCATATCGAGCATATCCTTGGTATTCGGCTTTGTGATCTCGGGCAGACGGAGAATACGGATATTCGCCTTCTTTTCGAGGATTTCGAGCGCATCTGCATCAAAATCGGGAGCGATAACGATCTCAACGAATATCTTGTTAATCTCAGTAGCAGTTGCCGCATCAACCTTACGGTTACAAGCAATGATACCGCCGAAAATAGATACGGGGTCTGCATTATAAGCATTCATATACGCCTTGTAAATATCCTCGCCGATGCCAACGCCGCAGGGATTTGCGTGCTTTACCGCAACAACGCAGGGCTCGTCAAATTCCTTAAGGCACTCAAGCGCACCGTTTGTGTCGTTGATATTGTTATAGGAAAGCTCCTTACCGTGAAGCTGTTCAGCCGCCGCTAAAGTACCGCCGAACTCATTTCCGATCTCCTTATAGAAAGCGGCAGTCTGACCGGGATTCTCGCCGTAACGCATATCCTGCACCTTTTCGTATGTGAGGGAGAGCTTTTCGGGGAATATCGGCATACCGGTCTGCTTGCGAAGATAAGACTGAATGAGTGTATCATAAGCCGCAGTGTGGTTGAATACCTTGTATGCAAGCTTGAGATTTGTGTCAACAGAAACCTTGCCGTTTGCCTTTAATTCATCAATAACCGTTGCATAATCAGCAGGATCAACGATAACGGAAACGTCCTGATAGTTCTTTGCAGCAGCACGAAGCATTGTCGGACCGCCGATATCGATGTTTTCAATAGCGTCCTCACGTGTAACACCGGGCTTTAAGATGGTGTCCTTGAAAGCATAAAGGTTGATTGCAACGATATCGATAGGAGTAACACCGAGCTTTTCGATCTGCGCCATATGCTCGGGATTTGATCTCATTGCAAGAATACCTGCATGGATCATCGGATGGAGAGTTTTAACACGTCCGTCAAGGCACTCCGGAAACCCGGTTATATCGGAAACCTGAGTTACGGGAACACCTGCTTCATTGATAACCTTCCAAGTACCGCCTGTTGAAAGGATTTCATAGCCAAGCGCGTCAAGCTCACGTGCGAACTCAACAACGCCCGTTTTGTCTGTAAGACTGATTATAGCGCGTTTTTTCATGGTTTATACCTCGCATATATTTATTTATATATTATTATATCAGATTTTGTCGTATCGGTCAAGAGTGAATCTCACAAATATAAGCAATAAACTTAAAATTATTTACCTCATATTACCACAGCAAAGTAAAAGTGAGTCTCATTTTTTTCCTTTGGCTCGGAATATATCGGTGAAAATATAAAATTAACATATTATTTCCCACAACGCTATTGCATTTTTCGACGAAATAATGTAAAATAGTATTTGTATTATATTTTTAAGAACTAGGAGTATAAAATAAATGAACAAATTCAAAATAGTTGCTCTTGCGGCGGCATTTTCACTGACACTTTCCGCTTTTCCGCTCCTTGCAAACGGTGACGAAACTACAAATGAAAGCGAAATCGTATACGATCCCGAAAACGATCCGCTGATCTCCCTTTCATACATAAACGAGGTTGTTCTCCCGGTGTATGATGAAAAGCTTGCGGCACTTG
>JAZNFB010000292.1:0-5981 GCA_045588895.1 Candidatus Flemingiibacterium sp. | reverse complement strand
AGTTACCGAAGCCGCCGTTATCGTTACCGCCGCCGAAACTGCCGAAGCCGCCGTTGTCGTTACCACCGCCGAAGCCGCCACTACCGCCTCCGAAGGGGTCGCGGCCGCTCCAGTCATCCGACATCAAAGTAAATGTGAGCTGGTATTCACTGCCCATTGTGTTGTAAACGAGATTAACAGGCATTCCGACAGAAAGGTTCTTAACGCCCGGCTTTGTCACGGGAACTCCGCAGAACTGAACGGAAGCGGAATTTTCCACCTTGGGCAGATGGATCTTCAACTGCGAGCCTGCCGAATTGGGCGATTCAAATGCCAACTTGCCGATAAATCCGGAGATTGATGCAAGTGCCTGTGAATACTGACCGCCGGAAGTGAGGTTAGCCGCGAATATCGCTTCAAGAGTAACCTTGCCCTTGCGTCCGATTGTTGAGAGATCTATCTCATATTCCGGAGGCGTCATTGAAGCAAGCTCCGGAGGAAGCATAGCACTAATCTTAAGAAGTCCGTTGATACGCGGTGCTTTTATCTTGATTATGAGAATAATGATAGCAACTATAAGGGCAATTGCCGCAAGAATTATAAGAACGGGAAGCCATCCGGGGATTGTTTTGATATTGATCGTATAATCAAGCTCCTGACCGGTTGTGGATATCTTCAGCCTTATAACCGAATTACCACTCTTGTTTGCCGTAACCTTTATTGTATTGGTTGCCTGATTATATTCGAAGTCACACCTATCTTCCCATCCGCCGGGCTCAGGAGTGACATTGAGAGTTTCACTGGGATCCCAGCTGATAATATCGCTCATCGGGATGGTTGCATTATTTTTGATTCTGATTCCAAGGAACGGAGAGAAAAGCGTGTATGTATCAACGCCATCGGGAAGTGCCTCAAGCGGATACGGTTCGACCGTGATGGTCAAGGTATTGGTGGTGGCATTGAAGCTGTTGTCCTTACCGATAATGTCAGCCTTGATTTCATATGTTCCGGGCTGAGTGAACTGTACAGCTGTGCTCATGAGATCATTGAGAAGTGCAAGGTCAACCTGTTTTTCCGTACCGGTTGTCAGATTCTTTATTGTAACAACGCCGTCTGCACCGTCGAAGAGTGCCGCATTGGTCTCACCTGCAATAAGTGTTGAGCAAAACGCCTCAAAATTGATGGAATCGCCGTTTGTGATTTTGGTTTTATCTGCACGGAGATCTATCTTGATATCGCTGAAGTTGATAAGCTGTATATTGATTTCATCGCCCTTTACGCCTCTTAAACTGAGTGTCCAGTCACCGGCATTCGGAGTTTTTAATTGCAGAGACTCATAGGAATCAGACGAACTGCGTGTCACTTTGTTTGAAGGAATAACAAGTTCATTTCCGTTGGGATCTGCAAGGTGAAGCTCGGAAATTCCCTTGGGAGCGAATATGGTAATGTTGGCAAGATAGATGCCGGACGGGATGGTGATATTCACATCCTGCAGCTCTCCGGTACAGGGAATCGGAGCAAGCTCTTGTACATCTGTTCGAAGCTGCTTTGCAAGAATCTCGGAAAGCACGTGGGGAAGCTCATCAGCAGACTCCACCTCCCAGAAATTTTCTGTGGTATCCGCTTCGCCGTCAGTTCTGTCTGCAATGTTCTCAAGCAAGGAGAAGTCTGTATCTCCGGAAACATCAAGTCCGATTGTGTAAACCGGAATGTCGTGAGTTGTGAGATCAACTAAGGTCTGCTCTAACTCCTCGTCATGCTGGTCCTTGGTACGACCGGGTTCAAAGGAGCTGGGAACACCGTCGCCGAGGAAAATGATCATCGGATAACGTGTCTCCGTCGTGCTGGCATTTTTAACCAGCATATCCTTGGCTTCAGTCAGTCCTCTTGCAATATCTGTTCCGTTGCTGTTCGGATATTGTATAGAACCAAGTGCACTGCGAAATGACTCCTTGACATTGGAATTATCAATTTTTGTCAGATTATACACAGCATCAACCTTTGATCCGAAAAGAACATATCCGACGCGTGCCTGACCTGAATCACACATATCAACGAAAAGCTTACTTGCCTCTTTAGCAAGCCCTTCCGGGTCTGAATCCTTCATTGAACCGCTGCAGTCGATTACGAATACAACGTCAAGCGCAAGGTCAGAACCTGATTTCGAGCTATCTGCGCCGATTCCGATCATGCAAAGGCTGCACATGATGAGTGCCATCAAAAGTGCTGTACATTTTTTCAAAATTCTCATGGTTTAATAATGCTCCTTAAAATTAATGTTATATAGACTTTATTGTTAAATTTTATTTTGAATTGCGGTCATTCTTTTGCGGAATTAATTAGGCACCCAAAGCGCCATAAGATCCAAATCTCTGCCGAAGTTGAATCTGCCGCTTGACGAAATGATTTCTCTTGTATCGAGATCAGCCCATCCGTAGAACTTATATCCGGAACGATACGGAGTCGGAAGTGAATAGTAATCTCCGGCATTATAGGAGTAAGTTGTTTGACCGACGGTTCCACCCGCAGCATCAAGCTTGATCGTATAAGCCTTTTCCTCCCATTTAGCCGTAAGAGTAATATCGGATGCGAAACCAGATACTCCGCTTGTGTCGTAACGGGTATTTCCGTAGTACCAACCGACGAAGGTTGCTCCGTCCTTTTCGGGAGTGGGAAGTGTATAGCTTGATCCGTACTGAACAAAAACACTGCTCCGGCTTACCGTTCCACCGTTTGCATTCAGCGTAATTTTCACAGTTTTGGCTTCCCACTTTGCTGTCAGTGTTACGTTTGAGGTAAGATTATAGTAACCGCTCGAGTTGAAGTAGCTCGAACCGTTGTACCAGCCCTCGAAATTATAACCTGTTCTGCTGGGTGTCGGGAGTGAATAATATTCGCCCTGCTTAACCGTAAGTGAACTCGTCACACCTGTTCCGCCGTTTGCATTCAGCGTGATCGTTGACGCCTTGTTTATCCACTTCGCAACGAGTGTGACATTCTTTGCAACGCTCCATGTACCGCTTGTAACCTTGGTTGAACCGTCATACCAACCATCGAAATCATAACCGGATTTTGTTGGTGTGGGAAGCGAAACATAGTTTCCGAAGGTAACGGTCTGAGAGTTAAAGGAGCCGCCACCCGAGGAATTGAAGGATACTGTATATTTGTTCGCGGTCCATTTTGCATTGAGAGTCAGATCCTCATCAAGCTCCCATGTACCGCTTGTGTACTGCGTTGAGCCGTTATACCATCCGTTAAAGGTATAGCCGGTACGTGTCGGAGTTGGAATTGAATATTCACTTCCGTAAACAACATTAACGGTTGATGAATAGGCCTTACCGCCGTTGAGGTTAAGCTTTATCTCGTGACGGTTACCGGTCCAATTCGCTTTAAAATTGAGATTGCCGACCGAATTTGTGGGGATTGTCACATTCTTCGCCGCCGTGCTCTGGCCCTCATAGGTCCAGCCGAGGAAGGTGTAACCGTGGCGTGTGGGATTCGGGATATCAAACGCCGCATCGTGTACGGTGTAGGTTTCCTTTCCAACGCTCGCCATTGAACCGCCGTCAAGCTCGAAAGCAAGCGTATAATTGTCAAGCTTAAACGAAGGTGTAAGTGTTACATCGTTTGCAACAGTCCAAGAGCCTGTATACGGGTACACATTATTACCGTCGTTCCATCCCTCAAAGGTGTATCCGCGTTTGATAAGCTCCGGAAATTCATATGCTGCATCGTAAGTTACCGAAACAACCTCTTTGCCGTTTCCGTATTCGCCCGGATCAAGCGTTACCGAATAAGTATTGGGAGACCATTTTGCGATATACGCACGGTTACCGGTGCTGCCATGCGGAATAACAACCGTCGGAGCCGCGCCCCTTATATCCGAGCCCTCCCAGGCAACAAACGTATATCCGACACGTGAGGGATTTTTGAGAGTTATCGATTCGGTTTCATATGTATATTCAGTGGGATTATTCTGCTCATCGGAATAAAGACTTGCATAAGTGATCTCATAAACCGTAGGGGTGAACTCTGCCTTCAGCGAAAGCTCGATGACTGTATCGTTGAAATCGGGTTTATAGGAGACATTAACGAGCTTCCATCCGAGGAAGTCATAGTTCTGCATTGTTACATTATAAAGGTCCGCAAACTCAGCCTCATCCCCAAGAAGAACGTCCTTTTGTCTGTTTGCGTTTATAAATTCGCCGCCATTAAGGTCGTAATGTAGCTGAACCTTGAGTCCTTTTTCAAGTGCAGCTTTAACGCTCAATCTGATATCACTGCCATGCAATATATCATCTGCGGTTTGCGCTGCGGTTTGACGGTTCTTGCCGCCATACAACCCTAAGGAAAGCTTATACATACTGTGCGCGCCGGCAAAATCCTCGGCTGCAAGCTTTGAATCACCGATCTTTATGAAAATAAACGGGGTCAGTGCGATCGCCGCAATGATAAGCAGTATTATAACGGCAATGATTATGCGCCGTACCGGATGCTTTTCTTTTTTCTTCTTCGCTTTCTTTCCGGGCATTCTCGCAGTATCTTTTTTAAGGGGTGAAGTATCGGTCTGATTGCTGAAACCGCCCGTTATCTCACGGATGCCCGAATCATTTTGGGGAACAAAGCCTTGTTCTGCGGCATTACCGATCTGTCCACCGTTGTTCTGTGGTGACGTAAAACCACCGAACTGTTCATTGCTGCCCTGCGGCGCTGTAAAACCACCGAACTGTTCATTGTTACCCTGTGGTGTTGTAAAGCCCTGTTGACCGTTGTTTTCGCCTGAACCGGGGTTCATGGGATTTTCATTCATAAAATAGTCTCTCCTTTAATTTTCGACTGATCGCATCACCTGCGATGTAACACTGTCACAAGAAAAATCATAACGCCTTTACGAATAATTCAAACGTCATCGATCATCTGTATGCTTTCGCTTATCATGCGCCTGATCGTACGCTCCGAATAATCATATTTTTTCGCTAACTCAGCTATGTTTGTACCGTCAAATTCTTTTATGACATTTTGCTGTATAATGCGCGGATTATAAAGGCGAACCGGGAACGTGATCTGCTGCCCTTTAAAGCGCAGATAAATCTTAATCGTCGATTCAAGACCGATGATTTCGGCTATTTCTTTATATACCGTGTTATAGAGATATACCGTGTTATAGAGATCTAAGTCTTTTTTCAACATTATTCCCCCTATTCTTATATATTTTACCACCGAGCTTTTGCCATGTAAAATGCAATTTTCATTGTATTTGTCAAAAAAATCCCACTACTTGTCGAATTACAATACAAAAGCACTAAATTGTGATGTTTAGCAACTTTTGAAAAGAAATAATTCACATAAAATATTTATTCATGCAATAAATTTTGTGATTTGTTCACATCGTTTTTTTACTGCTTTACAACAGTCATCGCGAAAAAAGCACCAGCTCAAACGATAATTCTGCCAACTTACGGGAAAATGTCACAATTTATCAAGACTGAAACAATTACTTTTACGTCATCCACGGGAGCTCCGACAATATTATACCATATCAGCATACTCCGTATACCACCCTATCGCCTCACAGCATCCTTACTAAAAAAATATACCTCCCAAAGCCCATAACTTCAGAAGGTATATAAGTCAAAATGCCTTTAGCTTTTACTTGCCGCAGCCACAGTCATTTGCAGTCTTGCCACAAGCACCAACACCGCCGTCACAGCCGTTCAGAACGGAAGCACTTCTGCCGGGTGCAAACTCATCAATCGGGAATGCCATCTTGCGGAAAGCGTCACAAGGGGTAGCCGATTCCGAGCAGTCACATTCCTTATCAGGCACGCTGAATTCAACGGCATTCACAAGATACTGCTCGGGACGCTCAATGCGTATAACCGAGAAGAATCCGAGCGAAACCGCCAAATATCTGCCGCCCTCATCAACGAGTCCACCGAACATATCGCCGACTGCCCTCGGTATATCCGAGCATGAGCAGCAGCACTTGCAGCAACAGCTCG
>JAZNFB010000291.1:0-2403 GCA_045588895.1 Candidatus Flemingiibacterium sp. | reverse complement strand
ATTAAAAAACGTTTTATCTCGTCAGCATGAGGCTGCGCATCCTTTGCAGATAAGTGGTCTTTCAGACGGTGCGCGTGCTGTTTTTTATGCTGCGATGATTCGCGGTGTACGCCAAAAATACGCATTGCCTGCACTTATGCTCGTTTCGGATGAAAAGAACGGTCTCAAGCTTTTCAATGCTCTCTCGGAGCTCGGTCTCAAGCCGCTTATGTATCCGCTGCGTGACTTCGTTTTTCATAATATCACATCCTCGCGTGAATATGAACATGAGCGTCTTCGTGCACTTGCCGCGTTTATAAGTGCCTCCGACGGTGAGGGCGTTTACGACTGTGTAATTGCCGCTCCGGATGCCGCCATGCAGTATACGATGCCAACTCATGTGCTTCGTGAAAATACGATAACTATTGATACCAGCACTACTATACAGCTTGATGCTCTCGTTTCACGGCTTGAAGCGAGCGGTTTTGTGCGCTCGGAGCTTGTTGACGGCGTTGGTCAGTATGCGGTACGCGGCGGTATCGTTGACATTTTTCCGCCGTACTGCGAATATCCCGTGCGAATCGAGCTTTTTGACGATGAGATCGACCGTATGGGCTATTTCGATATTATGACGCAGAGAAACATCGAAAATCTCACTCAGATAACCGTAACGCCGGCTCGTGAAATAGTCACCGATGCAGAGGGACGTGAGGCGATCAAAAAAGCAGCAGTGGGACAGATAAAAAAATCCCCCGAGGAGCGTGTCAGAGAGGCACTTTCGGGCGAGATTGAGGCGATAAACGGCAAAACGGAGCTTAATTTCATTGATAAATATATTTCGCTCGTTTATGAAGAAAAAACCACGCTCGCCGACTATGCCGTATACGCTGCCAAAGCCTGCGGACTTAAATATCCGCTTGTGTTTGTTGAGGAGGAGCGTGCCTGCGCAGACCGTATGAAGGCGTACGATTTTCATATCACAAGCGAGATCGAATCCTTGCTTGAAAAGGGTGAAATATCTGCGCGCTTTGCCGATTATTCACGTCATATGGATTATTATGAGGCGTTTATTGACAAAAACGGTGCACTGCTTTGTGACACTTTTGCCGTGAGTCAGCCGGGACGGAAATTATCGGGAATGTATGCTTTTAGAACCAAGCAGACGGTTTCGTATGCAGACAATATGGAGCTTCTTATTGAGGATCTTAAGGATTACGCCGAGAGTAAATTCCGCACGGTTGTTCTCTGTGAAAACGAAACTGCCGCAAAAAATACAGCGAATAAGTTATGTGAGCAGGGACTTCAGGCTATAGTCGGAAGCCCCGAAAAGAGCTACGGTATATTGACGCTTCCCGAATCGGTGACATTTGTGCTCTCGGGCTTTAACCTTTCGGGGTTTGAATTGACGGCGACACGCTTTGCGCTTCTTTCAATGTATCAGAATCCGAACTCATATTCGAGAACTATACTTTCACACGGCAGACGTTCCAAGCACAGCCGATCCTCGCAGGAGAAGATTCTTTCCTATAACGATCTCACCGTCGGCGATTTTGTGGTTCATGCAAATCACGGTATCGGTATGTATATGGGTATTGAGCAGCTGACGGTTGTGGGCGTTACCAAGGATTATATAAAGATACAGTATGCCGGAAGTGACCTCTTGTACCTGCCGACAGACCAGCTTGATATGGTTTCGAAATACATCGGCGCAAAAACCGAAAACGGCGGCGTGAAGCTCTCTAAAATGGGCGGTGCTGAGTGGACACGTGCAAAAACCAAGGCGAAGCTTGCGGCAAAGAGTATGGCAAAGGAGCTGATTGCGCTTTATGCCGAGCGACAGAGGCGAGAGGGCTTTGCTTTTGTTGCGGACGACGATTTTCAGCGTGACTTTGAGGCGGCGTTTGAATATGAGGAAACCGAGGGTCAGCTTCAGTCGATCGGGGAAATAAAGCGTGACATGGAGTCCCGTGTGCCGATGGACAGACTGCTTTGCGGTGACGTTGGATTTGGCAAGACCGAGGTTGCGCTCCGTGCGGCGTTCAAGGCTGTTATGTCGGGAAAGCAGGTTGCAATACTCGTTCCGACAACGATACTTGCAATGCAGCATTATCAAACGATAACCAGCCGTATGAGAGGCTTTCCCGTGACAGTTGATATGCTTTCGCGCTTCCGTACACCAAAGCAACAGCAGGAAACACTTCGCAGACTGCGCCGAGGGGATGTTGACATTATCGTTGGAACACACAGGCTCGTTTCAAAGGACGTTGAATTTCGGGATCTCGGCCTTGTCATAATCGATGAGGAACAGCGTTTCGGCGTTGCACACAAGGAAAAATTAAAGCAGATATCGACGAATGTTGACGTTCTGACGCTGACCGCGACACCGATTCCGCGTACACTAAATATGGCGATGAGCGGAATACG
>JAZNFB010000290.1:0-2460 GCA_045588895.1 Candidatus Flemingiibacterium sp. | reverse complement strand
CGGTGCCATACGCATAGCCTTTGAAAGCTTGAAGCAGGGGAAAGCAAGGTCGCCGAAGTTATCGTCCGGCGGATATTCTAAAAAGCTCGCAAAATCGTCTGCCGTAAGCTCACCCACTGCAGGAGCGACAGCCGTGAAATTGGCATAAAGCTTTTCGGCAATGTGTTTCTTTATTTTAAGCATTGTTTTGTTATCCTTTGCTGTGTAATTAATGATAATATAATATTATATCACATGAATGTCAGTTTGGCAAGAGGGTTTTCACCAAAAATTGGAGCACTGCGAAATAATCTTCTGAATTTTATCCCCTCTCGGCGATCTTTCTTCCCATCAGAACGCCCATTACCGATGCCATCATGAGTCCTCTTGTCCATCCGCTTGAATCGCCGAGGCAGTGCAGCCCCTTAAGTGAGGTGTCAAGATTTTCGTCCATTTTGACACGGTTTGAATAGAATTTAAGCTCGGGCGAATAAAGTAACGTCTCCGTGCTCGCAAATCCGGGAACAACGATGTCAACCGCCTGAATAAAGTTTATAATATTCATCATCGCACGGTAAGGCATTGCCGCTGTAATATCGCCTGCAACCGCATCGGGGAGTGTCGGCTTGACGTTTGACTGTGCAAGCTCCTTTTGCCATGTGCGCTTACCGTCAAGTATATCGCCGAAGCGCTGTACAAGAATGTGACCTGCGCCAAGCATATTTGTAAGCTCGCCAACCTTTTTTGCATACTCGATCGGCTGATTGAACGGCACGCTGAAATTATGCGAGCAGAGTATCGCAAGATTGGTGTTGCCAGATTTGCGTTCTTTATATGAGTGACCGTTCACAACCGCCAAATCATTGTCATAATTCTCCTGCGAAACAAATCCGCCCGGGTTCTGACAGAACGTGCGAACCTTATTCTTGAACGGCTTCGGATAACCGATCAGCTTCGATTCGTAAAGCACCTTGTTAACGTCCTCTATGATCTCGTTGCGAACCTCAACACGGACGCCGATGTCAACCGTACCGGGCTTATGCTCAATATCATGCTCAATACAGATTTTTTCAAGCCAATCAGCACCGCGTCTGCCGGTTGCAACGACTACCGTATCAGAACGTATTTCTCTTTCGCTTCCATCCTTTTCCGAAAGAATAAGACCCTTGCAGGCATTATCTTCAACGATCAGATCACTGCAGTTTGCGCCAAACATAAGCTCGACTCCGTTTTCTGCAAGATACTGCTGTATTGCGTGGTAAATATCCTGCGCCTTTTCCGTTCCGAGGTGACGTATCGGACAGTCAACAAGCCTGAGTCCTGCCTGAATCGCACGCTTGCGTATCTCCTTTATAAAGGGATCGTTTGAAATTCCCTCAACATGGCTGTCCGCACCAAATTCAAGATAAATGGAATCGGCATATTCGATAAGCTCCTTTGCCGTCTGCCAGCCAATAAGCTCGGGAAGCTCACCGCCAACGTCGGGAGAAAGTGACAGCTTGCCGTCCGAAAATGCACCTGCGCCGGAAAATCCCGTTGTGATGTGACAGTATGGCTTACACTGCACACAGGTCTGCGTTTTTATTTTAGGGCAATGACGTTTTTCGATAGGCGCGCCTTTTTCAATAAGCAGAACCTTTTTGTCAGCCCCCTTGCGAATAAGCTCAAGCGCAGTGAAAATACCGGCAGGACCTGCGCCGACAATTATAACATCGTATTTCATGACATTACCTCCATTATTTTACACAAAAACATTCCGCAAACCTGAGCCTGCGGAACGTAATTACACTTTTGATATAACTACATATAATTATACCACATATTATTTTCTTTGTCAACTGCTACGCACACCTTTATAACTTTATTTGTGTAGTGATTTTGTTGAGATTTCGTTGCAAGCATAGGTTTCATAATAATTTTAAACACTAAAACAATTGGTGTAAAAATCGGTTTCCGCCTACTGTTTAACTCTGAACAAATTCAAGATATTTCTTATACTTCCGGAACATAACAGCTTTGATATACTGCTCCATATATTCATAGTCAGGACTGCCCTCGTCGGTTGAGGGAAGCAATATTTTCTCTTTGGATATTCGATAGTCGTTAATCTCACGGTTAAAGTTATATTTTTCACTCATTCGCTTTGTCATTGTAGCTATAAACAGATAAACATACATTGTGTAGCTGTCATTTTTCAAGTGGGTTATGTGGTCTGAGGCAATAAATTTCGATGGCTGATAAAAACTACTCCCAACACTTCCGCTGTTTGCTATCGTCAAACAATTTGAAAACTCTCTCGTCGCCCGTTCCGTACTGATAAAGCCGTCAATACCATTATTCATTGCTGTCGATGATACATAGGGCATTGTACCTGCTTGCTGATGTTCACGCACAAGGCGTTTTCCCCTCTGTATAATGTCAAATAGGTCTTTAAGATTAAACACTACCCAAGCCTTATTTTCAATGCTTGGAATTACCCCC
>JAZNFB010000289.1:0-2845 GCA_045588895.1 Candidatus Flemingiibacterium sp. | reverse complement strand
GGTTGACCTTTTCAAATCAGAGGCATTTGCCTTCAAGCCCGAGGACGGAAAGATACGTATGCCATTTACGGCGCTCGGTGGACTTGGCGAAAGTGCGGCACTGAAGATAGTTGAGGTACGTGAGCGTGAAAACCTGCTCTCGATTGAGGAGCTTCAAACCAAGGCGGGACTTTCGAAGGCGGTTATAGATCTTCTTCGCAAAAACGGTGCTTTTGGGTCGCTAACCGAAACGAATCAGCTCTCGTTCTTCTAATCAGCTAAAATCTTTCAATGGGTGATAGTTTAATCGTAAATATTGACGATTGACAATTCCTCTTTATTGTGATATCATATTACTATGCTAAAGTATTTGGCGAACAAAAGTATAATTAACAAAGGAATTAAACCATGCAAAAGCAAAACATGACTGTTCCCGAGGGTACAAGAGACCTTCTTTACCGTGAAGCCGAGCTTTATGACTCTGTTTCAATGAATTTTGAACGTGTTTATACCCAAATGGGATTTTCACGGATATGCACGCCTGCTGTTGAGAATTATGACCTTTTCAAGTCTGTGAACCGTTCTCTTAAAGAGGAGAATATCTATAAGCTCACCGACAATACCGGTCGTCTGCTTGCAATCCGTCCCGATAACACAACTCCGATTGCACGTGTTGTTGCAACCAAGTTAAGAAATGCACCGTTGCCGCAGAAGCTTTGTTACAATCAGCATATTTACCGTGTCAACAGCGAAAATTCGGGTATGCGCAATGAGATTCTTCAAAGCGGTATTGAGCTTGTCGGTGCAGGTGGAATCAAGAGCGATTTACTTTGCATCATGACAGCTCTCGATGCCCTCAAAACAATCGGGCTAAATTTCAAGCTTGAGATCGGTCACGTTGGATATTTCAACGCACTTATCTCAAAAATGTCACTTTCGGATGACGAAATAATGGACGTGCGCAGCTTTGTTGAGGCTAAAAACTTCGTGTCGCTCAATATGTTTGACAAGAATCTGCAGAACGACGTTATCCGCAAACTTCCGCTTTTATACGGAAACGATGAGGTATTTGCCGAGGCAGAAACGCTTGCAGGCGATAACAAAGAGGCACTTGCCGCACTTAATTATGTCCGTGAGCTTTACACAACTCTTTGCGGCGCAGGATACGGCGAATATATCATGGTTGACATGAGCATGGTTCATAAGTTTGATTATTATACCGGAACTGTTATCCGCGGATATATCGATCACGCCGGTGAACCCGTACTCAAGGGCGGACGTTACGATAAGCTGCTTGAAAAATTTGATTATGACGTTCCTGCAACCGGCTTTGCGATTAACGTATGTGCCGTTGCTGATGCGCTCATCAAATCTGGCAAGCTTCCCGGTGAAAAACATTCATATGCGGTTATATTTTATGATACTGATTCGCTTAACTCTGCAATAGAGCTTATGGAAAGCTACCGTGAGCGCGGTCTTGCCTGTGAGCTTTCGGCGTTTGAGACCCTTGCCGAAACGAAAGAATATGCAAAGGCTATGAACATTGAAACGGTGGTCGATCTCACAAGCGGAAAGGACGGCGGTAAGGCATGATTAGAATTGCACTGACAAAGGGACGTATTGAGAAAAAGGCTGTCGAGATTCTCGGACGTGCCGGTTACGACTGCACTGAGCTTGAGGACAAGGGAAGAAAGCTCGTTTTCAAGCTGCTGAATGCTGACATTGAGGTTGTTCTCGCAAAGGCCGCAGATGTTATTACCTATATTGAACACGGCGTATGTGACGTTGGCATCGTTGGTGAAGATACGATAATGGAGCATGGCAAATATTTTCATGAGCTGCTTGACCTTAACTTCGGTAAGTGTAAATTCGCTCTTGCCGGTATCAAGGGCAAGGACTTTTACGAGGGTTATACACATAAGGTTATCGCTTCAAAATATCCGAATGTCACTAAGAATTATTTCAATTCCAAGGGGATTGACGTTGAGATTGTCAAGATTGAAGGCTCTGTTGAGCTTGCTCCGATACTCAAGCTTTCGGATGCGATTGTTGATATAGTTGAAACCGGCTCGACACTGCGTGAAAACGGACTTGAAGTTTATGAGGACGTGGCATATATTTCCACGCGTCTTATCGTAAATACGGCGGCTATAAAATTAAAGAAAAAAGAAATCGACGAGTTCACAAGCCGTATTTCCGCACAGATTGAAAAATAAAGGACACAGTGAAATGAAAATATACACAAAAAATCAAACAGAGGAGCTTTTGCGCTCACTTGCAGACCGTGCGGAAAATATTTCTCCCGAGATTATGAACACGGTTTCCGAGGTTATTGCAAACGTCAGAAAAAACGGCGATGCGGCTCTTCGTGAATATACAGAAAAATTCGATAAGGTAACGCTTGATTCGCTTTATCTTTCGGAAGAAGAAAAGGATGCGCTTATCGCAAAGGTTTCCCCGGAGCTTAAAGCAACGATTGATGAGGCTGCCGCTAACATTTTCGCATTTCATGAAAAGCAGAAGCAGAACTCGTGGATGACGAATGATGAAGGAAAGATCATGGGACAGCTTGTACGTCCGCTTGAAAAGGTTGGTCTCTATGTCCCCGGAGGCACTGCGGCTTATCCGTCGAGCGTACTCATGAACGCTATTCCGGCAAAGGTTGCAGGCGTTGAGAAGATCGTTATCGTTACACCGCCCAAGAAAGAGGGCATCAATCCTGCCGTTGTTTATGCGGCAAAGGTTGCAGGTATCACCGATATTATTCAGGTTGGCGGTGCACAGGCGGTTGCGGCTCTCGCTTACGGTACAGAATCTGTGCCTCGTGTTGACAAGATTGTCGGACCCGGTAACATTTTCGTTGCAA
>JAZNFB010000288.1:0-5245 GCA_045588895.1 Candidatus Flemingiibacterium sp. | reverse complement strand
GTTGACTATACCCTCGTTCGTCAGGGCAACGGACTTGATGTTGAGCGTTACGCCGGCTACAAGTTCTCATCCCTTGCATATAATTATATTGACCGCGAAATGGAGCCGATGATCGTAACCCTCGATCCGAGCGACAAAACTCCCGATCTCGTTACACATTCGGGACAAGAATTTAATTTAGTCCTTGAGGGTACTGTTGCAGTGCATCTCGGTGATCGCGAATACATACTTCGCGCCGGAGACTCCATCTATTTTAATCCGACTATTCCGCACGGTCAGCGTGCTATCGGAACGGTTTCAAAATTCCTCACCGTTATCAACGAAAACATGAAAAGAAAATAATAAAAAGGATTCTTAAAAATGAACTTCTTATCAAAATATCTGCCTCGTATCGACTTTGAGAGCTACGAGGATTTCAAGAAAAACTATAAATTGAATATTCCCGAAAACTTTAATTTCGGTTACGATATTGTTGACGAATATGCACGTCTTGAACCCGCAAAGCCGGCTCTCATCTGGCTCAACGATGACGGTGAGGAAAAGCACTTCACATTCGGTGACGTTAAAGAGCAGTCAGACCGTATTGCAAACGTGCTCATCTCGCTTGGAATCAAAAAGGGCGAGCGTGTAATGCTTATCTTAAAGCAGCGTCCCGAGGTGTGGTTCACTCTTGTTGCACTCTGTAAAATCGGTGCTATTGCAATCCCTGCATCATTCCAGCTCACGGAAAAGGATATCGTTTACCGCTGTGAGGCCGCAGAGGTGCGTATGCTTATCGCCGCAGAGGATGACGTTATTATCGGTCACATCCGCAACTGCCGTGAAAAATGCACCACCGTACGTAACTTTGCACTTGTCGGCGACGGTATCGGTGAGCGTTACGGCGACGAGTTTCTCGATATGCGAAAGCTCACAAGCGAAGCCTCTGCGGAATGGGTACGTCCCACAGGCGATGCGGCAACAAAGAATCTTGACACAATGCTCATGTACTTCACATCGGGTACTTCGGGTATGCCCAAGATGTTAACTCATAACTTCCTTTACCCCCTCGGTCACATAACAACCGCACACTATTGGCAAAAGGTTGAGGACGAGGGCAGACACTTAACCGTTTCCGATTCCGGCTGGGCAAAATTCGCATGGGGTAAAATTTACGGTCAGTGGATCTGCGGTGCGGTTAATGTTGCGTACGACACCGATAAATTCGTTCCTGCAAATCTCCTTGCGGCAATTGACCACTTAAAGCTTACAACTTTCTGTGCACCGCCCACGATCTACCGTTTCCTTATAAAAGAGGATCTCTCGAGCTGTGACTTTTCAACTCTCCACCATTGCGGCACAGCCGGTGAGCCTCTCAATCCCGAGGTCGTTAAACGCTTCAAGGAAGCAACCGGTCACACAATTTACGAAGGCTTCGGTCAGACTGAAACAACCGTCATCCTCGCAAATTACGGCTGGGATGAAATAAAGGTCGGCTCAACCGGCAAGCCTGCGCCCATATACGACATCGACATCGTTGATGAGAACGGTAACTCCTGCGAGGACGGTATCGTCGGCTCAATCGTTATAAAGAATGCCGGCGAGCATCCGACAGGTCTCTTTATGGAATATTATAACGCTCCCGAAGCAATGGAACGCTCATGGAAAAACGGCGTATATAACACCGGCGACATGGCATGGCGTGACTCAGACGGTTACTTCTGGTTTGAAGGCAGAAACGATGACGTTATCAAGTGCTCGGGTTACAGAATCGGTCCGTTTGAGGTTGAGAGTGCGCTCATGACTCATCCGTCCGTTCTCGAATGTGCGGTAACGGCTGTGCCCGATCCCGTCAGAGGACAGGTCGTTAAGGCAACTATCGTTCTCGCAAAGGATTGGAAAAGCAAGGCAGGAGATGAGCTTAAGAAAGAGCTTCAGAACCACGTTAAGGTTACAACTGCGCCTTATAAATATCCCCGTGTTGTTGAGTTCGTTGACGAGCTTCCCAAAACAACAAGCGGCAAGATTCGCCGTGTTGAGATACGCCAGAGTGATGCGGAGAATAAATAATGGAATTTGCAAAAAATGCTGCACCGATGCTTATCGTGCTCGGTCAGTCAAACGCACACGCTCATAACACACATCTGCCGGAGGATCAAATAATACATACCCCTCTCAAAAAAGTACACGGTCTTAGCCGCGAATACAATCAGGCGTATGGGCTTGACGACGTTACCTGGAGCGGTTTTACATCAAACGGAATGAACCTCGGCGAAACCCAGGACGACACCTGCTGTTTAGCAAACTATTTTGCCTCAATGTGGCAGTCTGCGATTGACGGCCGAGCTGTCCTGCCCGATCTTTATGTCTTTCAGATATCAGTCGGCGCACAGGGTGTTGCACAGTATGAGGCACATTCATGGAATATGTGGTATGCGATGCGTGCGCCTATACTGAAGCCCGGAAAGCTTGGCGAATGTGACATTTCGCTCTACCCTCTTGCAACTGAGATACTTTCCCTTGCCTATATGAACCTGCTCGCGTCGGGCAAAAAGCCGCAGGTGATCGGACTTCACTGGAATCAGTATGAAACCGAATGTCACACCGGCTCAAAGGCACTGAACGATGCCGAGGCTAATTACAAAAACCTTTTCTGGGGACTTTTCACAGCCCTCGGAAGCAATGCTGTCGGCACGGGTATACCGTTTTATCTCTACCGACCGTTAACCGAGAATTATGAGCCAAGCCGTATTGAGCGAATGAACAGTATTTTCGAAGGCTTCAAGGCTTTCCTCGCCGATTGCCGCATACTTGATCTTCGCAAGACGAATTTGTATACAAATGAAGCAAAAACTCACGGTATCTTCCAGCCGGACGGTATTCATTACCTCCCCGAGGCACATCGCAAATTCGCCGAAATTCAGTGGAACGATTTGTTCGGCAAGCACGAATAATTACACTGTTTTAAGATTATAATGAAAAGCAGCACGGTGCACGAAAAAAGCATTGTGCTGTAGCATTTCAAACCAAAGAAGGGAGTCATAATGGGAATAGATATAAAAATGACTCGAACATGGGCGGAGATTGACCTTGCCGCCATTCGTCAAAACTACAACTCTGCCGCTGCTTACGCAAGCTCACACGGTGCGAAAATGATTGCAGTTATCAAGGCAAATGCGTACGGACACGGTGCAGTCACGGTTGCCACAGAGCTTGAAAAATACTGCGGTGCTGATTTCTTTGCCGTTGCAACATTACCCGAGGCAATCGAGCTTATTGAATCTGGAATCAAATCAAAAATCCTTATTTTAAGTGAGATACATCCCTCATTATATATGGAATTGGTGCAGCACAAAAACATCGTGCCAAGCATATTCCGCCTTGAATCCGCACGTGCACTCTCCGAAGCAGCGGTCCGCCGTGGTGTAACAGTTCCCTTTTTCCTCGTCTGCGATACGGGAATGTCACGCATCGGAATTGAATGTTTAACCGAGGAAAAAGCATCAGAAAGCATCGCACTTACGAAAGAAATAAGCAAGCTTGAAAATATAAAGATGGACGGAATATTCAGTCACTATGCCTGCGCAGACCAGTATGACAAGGCATCGGCGCTCTACCAGACTGCGATTTTCGACGATTTTACAAAAAAGCTTGCAAGCAACGGTATCTGCCCACCAAATATGAGCATCTGCAACAGTGCGGCACTGACCGAATCCGAGTTTACCAATAAATATAACCTTGTCCGCGAGGGAATAAGCCTTTACGGTTATTATCCGTCACCCGAAACCAAACGTGTGCTCCACCTAAAGCCCGCAATGGCAGTCAGAACCCGTATAACAGCGATTAAAACACTTCCGGCAGGCGTTGGAATAAGCTATGGTCATACGTATGTAACCACACGTGAAACAAAGGTTGCAACCCTTCCGGTCGGATATGCAGACGGCTACCCGAGACTGCTCTCGAATAAAGCCGGAGTCGTGATAGATGAAAAATATGCACCAATCCTCGGACGTGTCTGCATGGATCAGATGATGGTTGACGTGACCGATATACCAAGTGCAAAAATTGATTCGGTTGCAACACTTATCGGTGCAGATGAACGTGTACGTGCCGATAAGCTTGCAGAATCAATCGGAACAATTTCATATGAGCTGATCTGCGGAATTTCCGCGCGTGTACCGAGAACATACGTAAACTCATACAGCAGTATCAATTCAGATTGAAAAAATCCAAGTTTTTTTCGAAAACCTATTGCAATTTATGAAAAAATATGTTATACTATGGTGTATGATATAAAACCGCATGGCAAAATCCATGCAAATATTTTATGTGAGGTGTTTTATCATGAAAGAAGGAATCCATCCCGAATACAAGGAAGTTACAATTAAGTGCGCTTGCGGCGAAACCGTTGTAACCCGTTCTACCAAGGGCGACATGAAAGTTGAAATTTGCTCTAAGTGCCAGCCGTTCTTCACCGGCAAGCAGAAGCTCGTTGATGCAGGCGGACGCGTAGATAAGTTCAAGAAGCGTCTTGAGCAGGCGAAATAATCATTTCGTTCTTTGGGGGTATGAAGCGTGTTTTTTGCGGCTTCATATCCCTTTTTCGTTTTGAAAACATCCACAATACGGGGGTTTTAACATTATGGAAGATTTTGAAAGAGCCGTGCTTGTCGCGGTCAATACAGATAAAATGCGCGAGGGCGAATGTGAAACCTCGCTTGCAGAGCTTGAAAGACTACTCGACACAGCAGGCGGTAGCGTTTTCGCAAAAATGATACAGTCGCTCGACTCGCCGAATCACCGTACCTGCATCGGAAGTGGTAAGCTCGCAGAGCTGTCCGATTTGTGCAAGGCAAACGACATCAAGCTCGTCATCTTCGATCTTGAACTCTCGCCAATGCAAATTCGCAACATTGAGGACGGCATCGACTGTGACGTGCGTGTGCTCGACCGTTCCATGCTTATACTTGATATATTTGCTCTCCATGCAACGTCTGCCGAGGGTAAGCTGCAGGTTGAACTTGCACAACTTAAATATACAGCACCGCGACTTACCGGTAAAGGCACAGAGCTTTCCCGCCTCGGCGGTGGTATCGGCACACGAGGCCCGGGCGAATCAAAGCTCGAAACCGACAGACGTCACTTAAAGCGTCGCGAAGAACAGTTAAACGCCGAGCTTGAAGATTTGGAACGCGGCAGACTCACAAAACGTAAGGCACGTGGGCGCTCCGGCATCACCAAGGTGTCAATCGTCGGTTATACAAAT
>JAZNFB010000287.1:0-11503 GCA_045588895.1 Candidatus Flemingiibacterium sp. | reverse complement strand
GGCGATATAATTCCCGAGGTGGTTTCCGTTATTAAAGAAAAACGTGACGGAAGTGAGCGCTTCTTCGATATGCCGTCTGTTTGTCCGTCGTGCGGTGAGGCTGTAATAGCGGATGCACTTGATGAGTCACAATCGGGCACTGCGGCATATCGTTGTACAAATTCGGCGTGTCCCGCACAGCTTCTTCGCAATCTTGAGCACTTTGCTTCAAAGGATGCAATGGACATTGACGGGCTCGGTAAATCCCTGCTTGCGCTTCTTAACGCCGAGGGACTTGTTAAAAATGTTGCCGACCTTTATTTCCTTAAAGAAGAACAGTTAGTACCGCTTGAGCGAATGGGCAAAAAGAGTGCCGAGAATCTTACTGCGGCGATTGAAAACTCAAAAAATGCAGGTCTTGCAAGGCTTATTTATGCTCTCGGTATACGTCAGGTCGGTGTCAAAGCGGCACAGGTTTTGGCGGCGAAATTCGGTGACATTGAAGCCCTCTTTAACGCCGATGAGGAAACACTTTGCGAAATAGAAGATGTCGGCGCGGTGACGGCGAAATACGTCATTGATTTCTTCGCTCATGCAAAAACACGTGAGATAATCGATGAGCTGAAGCAATGCGGTGTTGTGACGGTTTATGAGTCACAGCAAAAGAGTGAAAAGCTCTCCGGAATGACGTTTGTTCTGACGGGTACTCTCCCGACAATGAAGCGCGACGAAGCGGCTGCTCTTATTGAGTCACACGGCGGTAAGGTTTCATCGTCTGTTTCGAAAAAGACCACATATGTTGTTGCAGGCAGTGACGCCGGCTCAAAGCTTACGAAGGCAGAGTCGCTCGGTATTACAGTTATTGATGAGGATGCACTTATTGCAATGGTGAATGATGGACAGTAAGATTAAAAATGAGCTTATCGAAGCGGCGAGAACTGCACGTGAAAACGCTTATGCGCCATACTCAAATTATAAGGTAGGTGCGGCAATTTTAGCTTCGGGCGGTAAGATATACACAGGCTGTAATTTCGAGAATGCATCGTTTGGTGCGGGAACCTGCGCTGAACGGGTTGCGCTCGGTGCGGCACTTGCGGCAGGTGAAAGAGATTTTTTTGCGCTTGCCTGTATTGGCTCAGACGAGAACATTACACCGTGCGGAATCTGTCGTCAGGCATTGTCTGAATTTGGTGACATGAAAATATTTTGCGGATCTGTTGACGGCAAGGTGCACGAGTATACGCTTTCTGAGCTTCTGCCGTTTGGATTCACTCTTTAACTTTTTGGAGGACAACAATGTTTATAGATAATGTAACGATACACATAAAAGCAGGTGACGGCGGCAACGGATGCGTCGCTTTTCACCGGGAAAAATACGTTGCCGAGGGAGGTCCTTCCGGAGGTGACGGCGGTACTGGCGGTAACATCGTTTTCAAGATTGACGAGGGAACGAACACGCTTCTTGCCTTTCGTTATAAGCGCAAATTCATCGCTGAAAACGGCGGTGACGGCGGTACTGAAAAGTTTCACGGCAAAAACGGTGAGGATACGGTGATTCTCGTTCCTCCGGGAACTGTTATCAGAGATGCCGAAACGGGAAGAATCATCAAGGATATGTCCGACTGTGAGCCTTATACGATTTTAAAAGGCGGACGAGGCGGTTGGGGTAACCGGCATTTTGCGACGCCGACACGTCAGATTCCCCGTTTTGCAAAGCCGGGACTCAAGGGCGAGGAAAAGGATGTCACGCTCGAGCTTAAAATGCTTGCGGACGTTGGACTTGTCGGCTTCCCGAATGTTGGCAAATCATCGCTCTTGTCGGTTGTCAGCTCGGCGAAACCGAAGATTGCAAATTATCATTTTACGACATTACAGCCACAGCTTGGTGTTGTTAAAACCGGCGAGGGTAAGGGCTTTGTTCTTGCCGATATTCCCGGGCTTATTGAAGGCGCTGCGGACGGTGCCGGACTTGGACACGATTTTTTGCGTCACGTTGACCGCTGCCGTTTACTTATACACGTTATAGACATAAGCGGCACGGAGGGACGCGATCCGATTGAAGATATCAAAAAGATAAATTCCGAGCTTGAGCGTTATTCGCCCGAGCTTGCTTCAAGACCGCAGATCTTTGCGGCTAATAAGATTGATGCAACCGTTCTCGAGCTTGTTGACCTTTCCGAATTTGAATCCTATATAAAGGATGAGCTCGGATGTGAGCTTTTCTATATTTCCGCTGCAACAAGACAAGGCGTTGACGAGCTTATGTGGCGCACTGCCGAGCTGCTTTCTGACCTGCCGCCGCTGACGATTTACGAATCCGAAGCCGCACCCATTGAAGAACCCGATTATGATGGTGAACGTGAGATTATCGTTAACAATGTGAATGGCGTTTACTACGTTGAGGGCGAATGGCTCATGCAGCTTATCGATTCGGTTAACTTTGGTGATCGCGAATCTGTTGCATTCTTCCAGCGTATACTCAAATCAAGCGGAGTTATTGATGCTCTTACCGCAAAAGGCTGTGAAGATGGCGATACCGTAAACATTTACGACATTGAGTTCGATTTTATAAGCTGATAAAACAGATACACCGATTTTGGATTATACTGTCTGAAATCGGTTGTTTTTTATCTGAAGCTGTTTTTTAACTTGACAAAAATATGCGCACATGGTATAATAATCGCACACAACTTATACGTTTAAGTGAATTTCTTTGAAAGGCGACATTTATGAAGAATTATAACGCTTATTTTGAAACAAATATTTATTCATTTGACAGTAAGGACAATATCATGGAGGAGAAGGACATCGGAATCTGCAGCGACGTTGCTTCCGTACTTACTCCTGAACATTCGGTTTCGGCATTGAACTGTTTTCAGGCGTGTCCTTACACAAATACCGCTTTTGATTTTGATGTGCGTATTAACGGCGAAAAAGTAAAGTGTGACAGCTGGAAATGGCTTCCTAACGCAATGCTTCGGCTTGGACATACATCGGTTTTTAATCTCGAAACACTCACAGCGATGATTCCACAGTCAAAATCGCTTGTTATGAAGCTTACTGTGACAAATCTCACTTCGTCTCCGCTCACTGTCCCTGTTGCCGTAATGTATCGCGGAAAAACACGCAGAGAGGAGAATTGGACGTTTGCGATTCCCGCGCCGGAAGCTGATTGCCGCGACAACTATTCGTTAAGTGAAAACGGCAATATTCTTTCATCGGTCGCCGATGGTGCATCATACCGACTTACGGCTTCGCTCGAAAATATGAGACTTTTTAAGCGTGCATATATCTGGGAAAACAATATTGTCATTCAGGCAAACGGATCACTTGAATTTTATTTTTCCGCACATATTGGAAGTGAAGCTGAAACTCTTGCGGCGGCAGAATATGCAGCTTCTCATTATGATGAGCTTATCGAAAGCTCCTTTGACTATTTGAAGCGAGAAACAAAACGTATATACGACAATCTCCCAAGGCTTCATTCGGATACCCCGGAGCTTGATAAACTTTATTACCGCTCACTCGTAACCTATATGCTCTGCCGCTGGGAAAATCCCGAGCTTTGCGCTGTGCCTTATTTCAGCACGGGAAGCGTAAACGGCTCTTGTATGTGCTCTTATCTATGGGACTACTGCGGCGGACTCATGATGCATCCGATTTACGATTCCGAGGGAAACAAGGAACAGCTCCGCGCATATTTACGAAATGATCTGACAAAATCGTATGCACTTAACCCTGTAACATCGGGAGCCGTCGGCCCGTGGTATCAGGTCAATCAGGAAAAGATAATTCTCATGGTTTATCATCATGTCCGTGCAACCGGCGATGTTGATTTTCTTCTTGAAAAGGTTGGAGAGCGTACCGTCATTGAGTGGATGATATATCATGCCTATGTGTGCGACGATGTTACTCATGATGTGGAGCTTTACGATTACGGCGTCGGAGGAAATGCACATCTCGAAATTCACGCATGGGGAAATGGACCTTATAACGGCATTATGCCCGATCTTAACGCAAGAAGATACATGAACTATATGAGAGTTTATGAGCTGACAAAATTGGTGGGACGACCGGAAGAAAAACTTGCAAAGTGTGCGGCGGCACTGAAGAAAAGACTGAAGGAGCTTTGGAACGACGACGAAAAATGGTACGATTTTATCGGTGCTGACGGTAAACGAGGTACACGTTACACGGTTCAGATGTTCAAGTTTATTGCAAGCGGTGTTATCGATAGATATGAGCGTGACGGACTTGTTTCACATCTTAATGAGAGGGAATTTCTCTCAAAATTCGGACTGCATAGCCTTTCAAAGCTCGATGACCAATACGACCAGGACGATATTGACAACGGAGGCGGCGGAATCTGCACTCATTTCACGATGCAGATATGTGCACAGCTTTATGAAATGGGATATGATGCTGTTGCAACAGATATTCTTCGCCGTGTATATTGGTGGGGCGAAAGACTTCCGTACCTCGGTGACTCCTGCGCATCAAACTATATGTCAAATCGTGAAAATACGCCGCTTCAGGGCGATATAAGCTCAGTATCCTGTGCCCAAATGATCTTTTTCTTCATTTTCGGAATCAAGCCGGATTTTGACGGTAATATTACAATATCTCCGGCAAAGATTCGCCCGGCCGAAAATATGACTATCGAGAATGCACGCCTTTGCGAAAAGGTGTTCTCGGTTAAAATCTGCGGCAACAACTTTTCTGTCATTTGTGACGGTGAAGAAAAAATTTCTCCAATAGGTGGAAAAATCGTTATTTGATGTAAAAACTATCATAAGATAATCGCCATACGCTGTTTTTTAGGGCATATGGCGGTGTTTTTTTGAAAAATATGAGTTTTTTGAGGGAAATATGCCGTTTTTGCTTGACAGGGGATTCTATTTATATTATAATAATATGAGATATTATTTTTTAAGGTAGGATCATTATTATGTTTTGGCAAGAAGAAATAGAGACAATGGATCGTGCGGACCTTGAACGTCTGCAATTAAAGCGTCTCAAAAACATTGTGGATTACTGCTATAACCGTGTTCCTTTCTACAAGAAAAGACTCGACGAGGCAGGTATAACCGCAGACAAGATTACAGCTCTTTCCGATATTCAGTACATCCCATACACAACCAAGGACGATATACGTGATACATACCCCTTCGGACTTTTTGCGGTTGATAAGAAGGATATTGTCCGTATTCACGCTTCCTCCGGTACAACGGGTAATCCAACTGTTGTAGGTTATACAAAAAATGACCTCAAAATGTGGACAGACTGTGTGTCGAGAATCGTTGTTGCCGCAGGTGCAAGTGCTGACGATATCGTTCAGATTGCATTCGGTTACGGTATGTTCACCGGCGCACTCGGACTTCACTACGGTCTTGAAAATATCGGCGCTACCGTTGTTCCGACTTCGACGGGCAATACCGAAAAACAGCTTAAATTTATGAAGGATTTCGGAACGACTGCGCTTGTTTCAACCCCGTCGTATGCGCTTTACATAGCTGAGGTTGCAAAAGATCTCGGTATTGACTGCCGTGATCTTGGAATCCGTCTCGGACTTTTCGGCTCCGAGGGCTGCTCAAATGAAATGCGCGCAAAGGTTGAAGAGGCATGGAATCTCTTTGCAACCGATAACTACGGTATGAGTGAGCTTTGCGGCCCCGGTGTTTCGGGCGAATGCCGTTATCGCTGCGGTTTACACTTTGCGGAGGATAATTTCCTGCCCGAGGTTATCGATAGTGCAACCGGTTCAGTCAAGGCACGAGGCGATGAGGGTGAGCTTGTTGTAACAACGCTGACCAAAGAGGGAATACCGCTTCTCCGTTACCGTACAAAGGATATCACACGTCTGCACTATGAAAAGTGTGAATGCGGACGTACCCATGTTCGTATGGATAAGCCGCTCGGACGTGCCGACGATATGCTCAAAATCAAGGGCGTTAACGTATTCCCGACGCAGATCGAAAGCGTACTCGTAAGTATTCCCGAGGTTGGTCCGCAGTATCAGATCGTGCTTGGAACAAAGAACTATATGGATACATTTGAGATCAATATTGAGGTTTCCGATGCAAGCTTACTTACCTCCTTTACCTCTCTTGAAAATCTTCAGCATAAGGTTCGCCATAAGCTTCAAACCGTTCTCGGACTTGATGCAAAGATCAATCTCGTTGAACCTAAATCGCTCGAAAGATTTGTCGGTAAGGCGAAGCGTGTTATCGATAACCGTGTGAAATAATTTTAAAAATAATTTTTTTGGAGAATATATCAATGAAAAAAATAATGCTTGGAAATGAAGCCGTTGCACGCGGACTTTACGAAGCAGGTGTGCATTTCGTTTCGAGTTATCCCGGAACTCCCAGCACCGAGATTACCGAAGCCGTGGCTAAGTATGATGAGGTTTACGCAGAATGGGCACCGAATGAAAAGGTTGCTCTTGAGGCGGCACTCGGTGCGGCGATCGGCGGCGGACGTTCCTTCTGTGCAATGAAGCACGTTGGTCTCAATGTTGCGGCAGACCCGCTGTTCATTACATCTTATACCGGTGTCAACGGCGGTTTCGTTATCGGTGTTGCGGACGATCCCGGTATGCATTCGTCCCAGAATGAGCAGGACAGCCGCCACTATGCAATTGCAGCAAAGCTTCCGATGCTCGAGCCGTCCGATTCGGGCGAATGTCTTGAATTTACAAAGACTGCATATGAATATTCCGAGAAGTTTGACACTCCGTTCATTCTTCGTCTTAACACTCGTGTTTCTCATTCGCAGTCGGTTGTTGGGCTTTCCGAGCGTGTTGAGCTTCCTGTTAAGCCTTATGAGAAGAATATTGCAAAGCACGTTATGATGCCTGCAATGGCAAGAGGTCGTCACGTTGTTGTTGAAGAAAGACTGGCTGAGCTTGCCGAGTTTGCGGAGAGCTGTCCGTTTAATAAGGTCATTGAAAACAAGGGCGCGAAGATCGGTATTATCACGGCAGGTCCTTCGTTCTGCTATGCGCTTGAGGCATTTGGTGACACTGCTTCTTATCTGAAGCTTGGTATGGTAAATCCGCTTCCGAAGCGTATGATTGAGGAGTTTGCGGCTAAATATGAGCGTGTTATTGTAATTGAGGAGCTTGATCCAATCATCGAAACCCATGTTAAGGCTATGGGAATTAAATGTGACGGCAAGAATTTGCTCCCCATCTGCGGCGAATTTTCACAGGAGCTTATCTCTGAAATTCTGCTTGGCAAGAAGAACGATTGCTATGCGCTTGAAGATAACATTCCCGTCCGTCCTCCGGTGCTTTGTCCCGGTTGTCCTCACAGAGGCGTTTTCTACCTCTTTAAAAAGCTTGGACTTTATGTCAGCGGCGATATCGGATGCTACACTCTCGGTGCGGCACAGCCTCTTGCCGGTATGGATACAACCCTCTGTATGGGTGCTTCCATTTCCGCACTTCACGGCTTTGCAAAGGTACGCGGTGAGGAGGATAAATGCGTTGCCGTCATCGGTGACTCCACCTTCATGCATTCGGGTATTACCGGACTTGTTGACATTACATACAACAAAGGCATTTCCACAGTTGTTATCGTTGACAACAGCATCACCGGTATGACAGGACATCAGCAGAATCCCTGCACCGGATTTACCTTGAAGGGTGAGCCTGTAACAGGTATCATGCTTGAAAACATTGCCAAGGCAGCAGGAGTTGACGAGGCTCATATCCGTATCGTTGATCCCAACAACCTTAAAGAAACCGAGGCTGTTCTCAAGGAAGAGCTTGCGGCGAAGTGTCCGTCTGTTATCATCTGTCGCCGTCCGTGTGCGCTTCTCAAATATGTTAAGCGTGAGCCGGCTCTTACGGTTAATGCGGATAAGTGCGTTGGATGCAAGATGTGTATGAAGATCGGATGCCCATGCATTTCGATTGTTGACGGTAAGGCTCGTATTGATGCTACACTCTGTACCGGCTGCGGCTTGTGTACACAGATGTGTAAGGTCGGCGCGATTGTGTGAGAGGAGAGTGACTCAAATGACAAAGAATATTATGATAGTTGGTGTCGGCGGTCAGGGCTCACTGCTCGCAAGCCGTATTCTCGGTAACGCTGTGCTTCTTCAGAATTACGATGTAAAGGTTTCCGAGGTTCACGGTATGAGCCAGCGCGGCGGTTCGGTTGTTACTTATGTTAAATACGGTGACAAGGTTGCTTCTCCCGTTATTTGCAAGGGCGAAGCGGACGTTATCATGTCCTTCGAGCTTCTTGAGGCGGCAAGATGGCTTCCTTATCTCAAAAAGGACGGCGTTATTATAACGAATACACAGGAAATAAATCCGATGCCTGTTGTAACCGGTGCAGCTGAATATCCCGCTGGTCTAGTTGAAAAAATGAAAGCGGCAGGAGCAAATGTTATCGCGGCTGATGCACTTGAAATTGCACGTGAGGCAGGAAGCGAAAAGGCTGTTAACGTGGCGCTTATCGGTATGGCGGCACACGCGCTTGGCATCGACGATGAAACACTTCGTGAGGCTGTACGCATTTCCGTTCCCGAAAAATTCCTCGAGCTTAACTTAAAGGCGTTTGATCTTGGCGCAAGTCACTCGGCGTAATTTTATTTAAAGGAGATTAAAATCAATGGCAAAATATTTCAATGAGGCTATAGAAACAGCCACACGTGATCAGCTCTATCATCTCCAGTCATATAATCTTTCACGTACAGTTCACCACGTTTATAAGAATATGCCCATGTATCGTGAGCGTATGGATGCTATCGGTCTTAAGCCGGAGGATATTCATTCGATTGATGACCTTCATAAGCTTCCGTTCACCTATAAGCAGGACCTGCGTGACGGTTATCCTTACGGAATGTTCTGCGTTGAGCCGAAGAATCTTATCCGTATTCACGCATCGTCCGGTACAACCGGTAAGCAGACGGTCGTTGGTTATACTCAGGGCGATATAGATCTTTGGTCTGAATGTGCCGCACGTGCACTTGTGGCAGCAGGCGCAGATAAGGATGATTTTGTTCATATCGCATACGGTTACGGACTTTTCACCGGCGGTCTCGGTATCCATGACGGTGCACAGAAGATGGGTGCAACGGTTATTCCGGCATCAAGCGGAAACACTGCACGTCAGATCACCATGCTTCAGGATTTTGGCTCGTCTATTCTTTGTTGCACTCCCTCATATGCGCTGTTCATTGCAGATACACTGAAAGAGCAGGGTGTTTCGCTCGATAAAATTCACCTTAAAGCAGGTATTTTCGGTGCTGAACCCTGGACAGAGGAGATGCGTGCGGAAATTGAGGAGCGTCTCGGAATCAAGGCGTATGATATTTACGGCCTTTCCGAAATTTCAGGTCCCGGCGTAGCGTTCGACTGTGAATGTCAGAACGGTATGCATATAAACGAGGACCACTTCCTTATTGAGATAATTGATCCCGACACCGGTGAAGTATTGCCGGACGGAGAACAGGGTGAGGTTGTATTCACCTGTATCACAAAGGAAGCACTCCCACTCATTCGTTACAGAACACACGATATTTCGAGCATTACTCATGAGAAATGTGCCTGCGGACGTACATTTGTCCGTATGCAGAAGCCCTGCGGCCGTTCAGACGATATGCTTATTATCCGCGGCGTAAACGTATTCCCGTCGCAGATTGAAAGTGTACTTCTTTCATGCGGTACAGTCGATCCGCACTATATGATCTACGTTGATCGCAAGAATAATCTCGATATCATGGAAATCCAGGTTGAGGTTTCTGCAGACAACTTCTCCGACCATGTTAAGGGTATGGAGGAAATGGCGGCAAAGATCAATGCCGGTATGCAGTCAACCCTCGGTCTTGCTTCCAGGATAACCTTCGTTGAGCCGGGTACGATTCCGAGAAGCGAAGGTAAGGCAAAGCGTGTTGTCGATAAGCGTAAGCTTCACTAATATATATAATTTCAGGAGGTAATATTATGATTATCAAGCAGATCTCCATTTTCGTTGAAAACAAGCCCGGCAGACTCGCCGAAATCACCAAGGTTATTGCAAAAAATAACATAAACATCCGTGCGCTTTCAGTTGCGGATACAACCCACTTCGGTATTCTCCGTATCATCGTTGACAATCCCGAGGAGGTTGAACGTGTACTCAAAGCAGAGGGACTGACTGTTTCCATAACAAGCGTTATCACTGCCTGCATACACAACCGTCCGGGCGGACTTGCAGAGGTACTCGAGCTTCTTGCGTCAAACGATATTACGATCGAATATATGTATGCGTTCATTGCAAAGAGTGAAAACGAGGCGTATGTTGTTATGCGTATCGAGGCTGAAGGTGCGGCAGTCAAGCTTCTCAAGGAAAACGGCTTCACCGGCATGGAATAAGCTTTCGAAATGTAACCTTATAATAAAAAGCAAAACCCCATAGGCTTCAAAACCTGTGGGGCTTCTTTTGTGAAACGATTATTCAATATTGACATTCAGATCAACATATGTGTCATTACGGAATACCGTGAATTTTACAGCTGTTCCGAGACTTAATTTTTCCAGTATGGAATCAACGCTTGTAATATCGGTTGCGGCAATGTCGTTTACCGCGACAATGATATCGCCTGCCATAAATCCTGCTGTATGGGCAGATGAGTTTTCAAATACTTCATGTATCATAACGCCTATCGGTATTTGGTAACGGCGCGATATTTCATGGCTTACATTTTCAACGGTGACCGAATTTTTCATGAATATAACCGGAGAAACATCCGTTGTCGCTTTTGTGGAAAAGAGCTGTGAGGCGTCAGATGTTTGCAGACCTTCAGCTTCAGCGGTATTAGGATAATATATCTCGATGTTTTCACGTACCAGGTGAAAAACTGCCATACCGCATATCACTCCGACCAGACCGAAGAAGAGTGTGACAACGATAATAATTGTGAGCCGCGGAGCCAAGCGCTTTAATCCGCCCTTTTCGCCGCTGCGGCACCATCGTTCATATGAAAGCCGCCTGCCAAATCCGCCGTAACAAGCCTCATCCGAGCGATTGTTTTCAGTTCTGTTAAGGATATCATTATTGCTATCCAACATAAAAACCCCCGAATTTCTTGAAAATTATCTGCTCTGCGACATTGCTGATGAGTCGTGATGATATGCGAGAGGTTTACTATCTTATGTGCCTTTATTATACCAAACAAATATTAATAAAGTTCGACCTTTTTATGCACAACGGTGAATTGTTTATAAAGTTTTGACATGAGTTGTGTTAAAAAATTTATACCGATCAATAAAAAAGAACACTCCGCGAAAAACGGAGTATTCCTTGATATATATGATTTTATGGTTGTTTACTGTGTTTTCTTCGAGCCGTTAAACTTAAAGAAAAGAACAAGTCCGACTGTTGCAACTGTCGCCACTGCAAGACCGATCCAACCGTTTTGTGTCAAACCGCCGACAAGATATGCAACGAATGAACAAACTGCGATGGAGATTGCATAGGGGAGCTGGGTTGAAACGTGATTGATGTGGTCACAGCGTGAACCTGCCGAG
>JAZNFB010000286.1:0-15043 GCA_045588895.1 Candidatus Flemingiibacterium sp. | reverse complement strand
GAAAGGATATACCTTCCCGGTGTTCTATGATACAGACTCCGATGCGGCAATGACCTACAGCGTATATTCATTGCCCACCACGTATTTTATTGATGCAGAAGGATACCTTATTGCACAGGCAACGGGTGCCATCTCTGCGGACACGCTCCAAAAAGGGATTGATATGATAAAATAAAGTATAAAATACCTCGCATTGCGGGAAGTGAGCAAACATTACTATGCAATGCCAAACTTTACTAAAAATATGAAGTTGCATTTTTATACTACGAGCCCAAAAAATCCTGAATGCGAGAGTGTTCGGGGTTTTTCTTTTATCTCTTTACTTTTGCTTTTTTCCTTTGTCTAAAATACTCATTCAGACTTTTTGAATTTAATAGATAATAGTGAAGAAGTAAGGTTGATTGATTCGTAAATCTTTGCTTGAGGTGCAATTTTGTTCTACAAGCTTTGGAAACCTCTTACATGACGCGAAAAAGGGCTGTTTTGTTTGATATGCCCCCCAAAAGTTAGACACATTTGGAGGTGCATATTTTTTATGGGCAAAACAGGAAGAAAAAACAAAAAGTACTCGCCAGAATTCAAAATCCGTGTTATAATGGATATGCGGGAACACCGATTAGGCGATGATTATATCGCTTCTAATCCATATTTGATGTTAGCATTGTTTACGAATTCAAATTATTGGGTTTTGAGGAACAAATACAGAGATTTAAGATCACAGAATTTCACCAATGCTTTTGGTGGTTATTTTGAAACGTATTTGGAAGAAGTGTTGTCTAATTGCTTGCTGAAAGATTATTATGAGCGTATTGAAGAAGATCCCAAAGAAAAACGTGCTGATTGGCATATAAACTTTGGTGAGTATCACTTTTTCGTCGAACAAAAATCCTCACTTTCTTTGTTAGGGATAAAGCATAGTCACCCCGATGTTAAAGCTATGAAAAAGCATATGATGGATAATTGGGGCGAAGCTATAAATCAGCTGAACACTACTCAGAGGTTTTACAATACGCCAAATGCTATAAAAATCATTTTAGTCTATGAGGACTATTACAAGAGTAAATGCCTTAATGAATTATTTAGATTACACCCAGAGCTTGGGAATGACAATCACTTTTGGTTAGTATCAATCAATGAGTTCGAAACATTGATGCAACTATGCAAAAGTAATCCCGAAATGGCGTTGCAAATAATCCAAGAAAAAGATCAAATAGAAACCGGACGCAACTATAAAGAGAGAGAATTAAAGCAATTATTCTTCAAACACAACATTGAGCATAACTGTTATTTAAGAGAGCAAGGCATTTATGACCAGGAGTTTGAGGGGATTCGTGATATGTGCCACTGATTTTATGAAAAAGCTGACGATTTATTTTTTCGTTGGCTTTTTCTTATTTAGGAATTGTAAAATATCTTGATTTATTCATAAAAATGTGGTATAATAATATTGCTAAACCAACTTAATAAGTAAAAAAGACACCTATTTTTTTACGGGGATACTATACCCTTTTTGTCTGTTACACAGCATAACTTTATGTAAGCACAGAAAGGACATAACATTGGAAAACTTTTTCGGGAAAATTTCAGACGGTATTATGTGGCTGTTTGATTTTCTTTTATCGTATTTGGTGGAAATTAAAGACACCTTCTTTGCCTTCTCCCGTATGCATGAGATGAATGTATATGAAATTGCCAACACATTCAAAAATGTATGTATATATATTATAGTCTTCTTGAGCTTATACAGAATCGCATATACCATTGTCGGCGCGGTTACAACAAGAAAATTCAAGCCGACAAATAATCTCCACAAATATGCCGTTCTGATTGCAGCGAGAAATGAAGAAAAGGTTATCGGAAATCTCCTTGATAGCTTAAAAAAACAGGATTACCCGGGTGAGCTTCTGACGATTTTTGTTGTTGCTGACAACTGTACCGACGCGACTGCTGCAGTTGCTCGTGAGTACGGTGCAAGGGTTTATGAAAGATTCGATACAGAAAAAAGGACAAAGGGCTTCGCTCTGCAGTTTCTCTTTGAAAACATCAAAAAGGATTACGGAATTGAAGCGTTTGAGGGTTACTTTATTTTCGATGCCGATAACCTTGTCAAGAGGGACTTTGTGACACGAATGAACGAAGCGTTTGATGAGGGCGAAAAGATTATCTGCTCATACCGCAACACGAAGAATTTTGACGATAATTGGATTTCGGCGTCCTATGCGATACATTGGCTGCGCTCCATAAGACTTAACCATCGCCCGAGGTCATACTATAAGGTTGCAACAAACATTCAAGGAACGGGATTTTTGTTTTCAAATGAATTTGTCCGTGATGGTTGGAATTATACATCGCTGACGGAGGACAGAGCTTTTACTGCTGATGCGGTTGCTGACGGGTATCCCATTTCATATAACGATGCGGCGGAATTTTACGATGAACAGCCGACAAATCTGAAAATCGCCCTGCGTCAGAGAATACGTTGGGCAAAGGGACACATCCTCGCGTTTTTTGAATCGGGTCCCCAACTTTTCAAAAATATGTTCACGGCGAAGGGGTTCAGAAAACGCTTCATGGCACTCGATATGTTCCTGCTTATCACTCCGCTCAGTCTCTTTAATTTTGCCCTCTTGCTGATTACATACGCCTGCTATTTCTATGTATATTTAAACCAAGGCTTTATAGCCTGTCTTATGACGATTATCGGTTGGACACTCGCAGGACGGATTGGCGCTCATCTTTATGGTCTTGCGGAGGCGGCATATGTGTTTATTGCGGAACGCAAGCGAATCAAAAAGATAAAATGGTATAAAAAAATATGGTTCAGCCTTATGTGGCCTTTCTTTGATTTTATCGGCGCATGGGCAATGTATATTTCCGTTTTCATGAAGGTTTCCTGGAAGCCGATTCCGCACGATTCGCAGGTCAACATCGAGGATGCGGAGAGCGGTATCAATCCCACTGAAACAGAACAAAATACAGACGAAAAAGAAGAGCTTCACGTATAATTCGGTATTAACAATATAAAAATCAAAGTCCGTGCACGTCGGGGGTGCGGATTTTTTTATGTTTGCAGATATCGGACGAGGGGAATTTACGGTTATATCGCAACCCTTTTTGAACACTTGAAGCGTTTTGTTATCAAGAAATAACCGTCATTCGCTTGACAGGGCGCGTTTGGCTGTGGTATAATACCGAGGGACAAATATTTGAAGCATGGAGATATAGTTATAATGGAAGCCGAAGAAAAGTTTTCGCTCATACGTGTACTTGCGTTTATAAAGAAAAACATCGTTATGCTCATTGCCCTTGCGGCGGCTGTGGTGACGATGTTTATAGTTCCTCCGGATGAAGCGTACATGGGTTATTTCGATTTTAAAACGCTGACCTGTCTTTTTTGCGTGCTTGCCGTGGTTTGTGCGCTTAAAAATATTAATTTCTTTTATATGCTGGCGAGAAAGATTATAAAGCTTTTCAAAAATGCACGGCTTTGTATTCTTGGGCTTGTTTACATAACCTTTATCGGCTCAATGCTGATTGCAAATGATATGGCATTGCTCACCTTCCTGCCGCTCGGTTATTTTGTGCTGACGACGACTGGAAAACAAAAATACATGGCGTTCACGTTTGTCATGCAGAATATTTCCGCAAATCTCGGAGGTATGCTGACTCCCTTCGGTAATCCGCAGAATCTTTACTTATATTCGCGCTTTGAGATCCCGAATCTTGAATTTATATCGATAATGGCACTGCCCTTTATCATTTCGATTCTGCTTATAACGCTATGCTGTATCATTTTCGTAAAGCCCGAGCCGCTCGATATTTCAGACGAGAGGATAGTGCTTGAACCGAAAAAAACGCTTATATACCTCTTACTTTTTGCCCTGTCGATTCTTATTGTTTTTCGCGGTATTCCATATCTCGTCGGTCTTGTTGTAATCCCGATTGTGCTTTTGTTTATGGACAGGAAAGCCCTTAAGATGGTGGATTACGGGCTGCTTTTAACATTTGTTTTCTTCTTCATTTTCTCGGGCAACATGGCGCGTATTGATGCTGTTCGCGAGCTTTTGTCATCATTACTTGAAAAGAGCACACTTCTCGTCAGCGTTATTTCCTGTCAATTTATCAGTAACGTTCCCTCGGCGATACTTCTTTCGCAGTTTACCAATAATTACAAGGAGCTGCTGATCGGCGTTAACATCGGCGGCGTCGGTGCGCTTGTGGCTTCTCTCGCAAGTCTTATAACATTCCGTGAATACGCAAGAACAAATCCGGGCAAAACGAAATATTATATTGGAATGTTCTCGCTTTTCAATTTTGGATTTTTGATTGTTTTGACTGTACTTATGTTACTTTTGACGTGATATCGGTCAAAATAAAATTTCCTGCAACCCGTTTTGATAGGCTGCAGGATTTTTGTTTCTTTTTTATTTCTCGCAGTACATTTCGAGATACTGCTCCATGCGCTCACGAACCTCGTCGTTAAGCGGTACAGTGCCGTCGATTTCGCGGTTATGCATATGGTCGATGATCTCGCGGACGGTTACGATGGGATGAACCTTAATGCCGAACTCCGCGCCGATTTCCTTGATCGCAGTTGTGCCGGACTGTCCGCGCTCCATACGGTCAACCGAGATGATCATGTGCTCAACCTTGACGTCAGCCGCCGCCTTAAGCTGGGGAAGGGTTTCGCGGACTGCCGTTCCCGCGGTGATAACGTCCTCGATGATTACAACACGGTCACCGTCGGAAAGCTTTGCGCCGACCATGTTTCCTCCCTCACCGTGGTCCTTTGCTTCCTTACGGTTGAAGCAGTAGGGCTTATCGATACCGTACTCATTAAAGAGAGAGCAAGCGGTGACAGTTGCAAGCGGAATACCCTTGTAAGCCGGGCCGAAAAGCACGTCGAAGTCGTCGCCGACGTTGTTCTTTAAGCATTCAGCGTAATATTTACCGAGCTTTGCCATCTGTGCGCCGGTTTTGTAGTTGCCGGTGTTAACGAAGTAAGGCGATTTTCTGCCGCTTTTGGTTGTGAAGTCACCGAAGCGAAGAACGCCGCTTCTTACCATAAATTCAATGAAATCGGTTTTGTAGCTCATTTTTGTATCTCCTGTGTTTTTTATTTTATTATTAACATTATATCATCTTTTGCCGAGAAAGTAAATACATATTTTGCCGATTTATCTGTACAAAGATAAAAAATTATGGTATAATACAGTTAATCACACCGAAAGGAAATTATCATGGCTGAATTTAAAACAAATGTATACAGAATATTTGATAAGGAAAAGCTTGCGTACACGCCGCATACATACGAGCACGGCGACGGTGCAGTGGACGGAATGACACTTGCAGGGTTACTTGGCATTGATCCTGCACGCATTTTCAAGACTCTTGTGACCAAGGGGGCAGACCGCAATTATTACGTGTTTGACGTACCTGTGAACCGTGAGCTTGACCTTAAAAAGGCGGCGAGAGCTGTTGGCGTTAAGTCGGTTGAGATGATACCGGTTGCTGACATTAACAAGGTTACCGGATATATTCGAGGCGGCTGTTCACCGATTGGGATGAAGAAGAAATACCGTACAGTTTTTGACGAAACGGCGAAGGAATGTGAGACGATGCTCGTCAGTGCAGGTAAGATCGGTTGGCAGATCGAAGCGAAGCCCGATGATCTTGCGCGGCTTGCGGATGCGACGTTCGCGGATATACTGCTCGCGCTCGTCTAACTTCAGCCGCTAATGGTAAATTACTTGACAAAATAAGATATATGTGGTATAATATATAAAACAAATTACCACGTTAAAGGAGGAGATTGATCAAAAGACGAATATTTTTATCTTTTTACGTTTTAAGCTTAAGAACCCCATAGGAGAATATCATGAAAAAATTACTCACCGCACTTATTATCACAATCGTTACCGTATGCGCACTTACAGTGACAGCTTCGGCACTCAACTTCACGGCTGCACGCTCCGCCGCAGACACTCTTTACGCTCTCGGACTTTTCAAGGGTACGGGAATTGATGCCGCAGGCAGACCGAAATATGAACTCAGCCGTGTTCCGTCTCGCTATGAGGCTGTTACGATGCTGGTTCGTATACTCGGAAAAGAAGACGAGGCGCTTTCCGGCACATGGGAAACACCGTTCACCGATGTTGCCGAATGGGCGAAGCCTTATGTCGGATATGCTTATAAAAACGACTTGACAAGCGGAACGACGGATACTTTGTTCGGTGGTGAAACCGAGGTGACGGCGGCGCAGTATATTACATTTGTTCTGCGTGCACTCGGCTATTCCTCGGATACGGATTTCAGCTGGTCAGAACCGTGGGAGCTTGCTCAAAGTCTCGGACTTTATGGCAATGAGGATTATACTCAGCAAGACAATTCAAATTTCAGACGTGCACATGTGGCGCTGCTTTCGTTTAATGCTCTCAAAGTACCTCACAAAACGACGGGCGAGTGTATCGCTTATCGAATATATGATGACGCCATTGCTTCACAGAAATCGTATATTGAATTTGAAAAGATAGTGGATGAGGTGTGTGCGGCTCGCCGTAAATCATGGGAAAAGAGCGTGAATGTTGATGAACTTGCGCAGTATGCACCGAATGATTCCAAAACCAAGGGACTGCTCACACAGGCGGAAATAAGCAGTCTTAGGCGCACAAATCAGCAAAGGACAGTTTCATATGCACAGGCTGTTGCTGACGTTGATCTTTATATCCGTTCGTTCAAATACGCTTATGGCGGATATTACTATTTCGGCGATGCGGCATTTAACAAGATAAAGGCAAATGTTCTTGCTGACCTTGAGGGAAAGGAGACGGTCAGCGCGGCGGAGCTTGATACAAGTCTCAAAAAGCATACATCCGTCATTCAGGATGCTCATCTGCGCCGAACAAGTCCGAGGACGTATGCGTCGTATTACTGTGAGGATCAAAGCTTCATGTTCGACGGCTCGAAATATTACAAGCTTATCGACGGTGAAAAATGGTATTATAAGGGCTGTAACAGCGAGTATGTAACAATGAAGCCGTTTCTTACCGATAAGGGGGCACTTGTTTACACGCCAATATGGTATTATTACCGAGATCGGGCTGTTGAGTCAAGCAAGATCACTCTGCAGTGCAAAAATGAAACCATGGTTGAGACAGTACGATGGAAAGAAAATCAGCCGATCACGTCAGCAGGGCTTGATTATAGATTCTTCAGAAAAAACGGCATTGCATACGTTTCCATAAGAAGCTTCAGCGGCAATGCGTCGGCGTTTAACGGCTTCTTAACATCTGCCTACAACGTCCAAAATGCCAAGGTGATAATTTTTGACCTGCGTGCCAACGGCGGAGGCTCGGACGGATATTCAAGACAGTGGATAGTGAATTATTCCGGTCAAACGCCATATCCCAGAATGATGGCTGCCTCTCGCCGAACCGCTTTCTCCGGATCGGTCACACATGGCTCGGAATATTTCAGCGATGTGAGCAGCTGTAAAGGTTATTCGATCAAGAATGATATCCCAATAATCATACTTACCGATGACCAGTGTATGTCGGCAGGTGAATTTGCGGTAAAACAGCTTCTGACGCTTGAAAACACTGTTGTAATTGGTTCACAGACTGACGGACGCACCTTCTGCTGCGGCAGCTTTTTAAACCTGTCCTTGCCAAACTCGGGCGTAAGCTATGTTATGGGTACGACAATGTTTTTCATTGACGATTCTACGAACAGAGATGATATGGGACTTGAGCCCGATATATGGTGTGACCCGACAACCTCGCTTGAATCTGTTATAATGATGCTTATGAGAAACGGTACTATTGATTCAAAAGCGGCATGGGAAATTACGCAGGAGCTTAATAAATCGGCAGAATAACCTTGCCATTACAGACGTGTATTTTCAAAAAAGTCAAAAAAATTCGGCTTACCCCCTTGCATTTCGGGAAAAACTGTGTTATACTAATATAAATGCGATGAAGGAGTTTGCCGCTTATATGCGGTGCACACAGAGAGGACTGTCTCGGCTGAAAGCAGTCTTGCACCTTTGAGTACGGCGTTTCGCTCACGAGCAGTGACGGTGAAGGTTCACTTGTAGCCGTTAACGCCTGACAACCGTTAAATTGTCGCCGAGTGTATTGCTTGGTTTTTTCAGGCAATAAATTAAGGTGGTACCGCGGAAACGCATATGAAAATATGCCGCTTCGTCCTTGTTTTTTCACGGGGACGGGCGGTTTTTTTGTCGCCGTACCTCAATCTATATTTTTTTGAAAGGACAGACCAACATGAAACAGAAACTTGAAGAAATCCGTGCGGCGGCTGTGGCAGAGCTTTCGGCTGTCGATGCTGACCTTGAAGCACTTCGTATTCGCTTCCTCGGAAAAAAGGGTGAGCTGACAGCCGTTCTTCGTGGAATGGGACAGCTCACCGCAGAAGAACGTCCCGTTATCGGACAGCTTGCAAATGAAGTTCGTGAGTACATCGAAAATGCCATCGCCGAAAAGGCAGAAGCACAGAAAACTGCGGCACTTGCAAAGAAGCTCGACGAGGAGCGTCTTGACGTAACAATGCCCGGTAAAGCTCCCGAAATCGGTAAGCGTCACCCCTTGGCGCAGGTTCAGAAGGACATGGAGGATATCTTTATCGGTATGGGCTTCTCCATCGTTGAAGGTCCGGAGGTTGAATATGATTATTACAACTTCCAGGCGCTCAATATTCCCGAAAACCATCCTGCACGTGACACACAGGATACATTCTATATAACCGATAATATCCTGCTTCGTTCACAGACCTCTCCCGTACAGGTTCGCACAATGGAAAAACAGCGTCCCCCGATACGTATCATTTCGCCGGGACGTGTTTACCGCTCGGATGCCGTTGACGCTTCACACTCTCCGCTTTTCCATCAGCTTGAGGGACTTGTTGTTGACAAGGGTATCACCATGGGCGACCTTAAGGGTACTCTCGAAACCTTTGCAAAGACAATGTTCGGCGAGCAGACGCAGATCCGCTTCAGACCGCACCACTTCCCGTTCACAGAGCCGTCTGCCGAGGTTGACGTTTCCTGCTTCGTCTGCGGCGGTAAGGGCTGTAAGCTTTGTAAGGGCGAGGGTTGGATTGAAATTCTCGGCGCAGGTATGGTTCACCCGAATGTACTTCGCGGATGTAACATTGATCCCGACGAATACAGCGGCTTTGCTTTCGGTATGGGCGTTGAGCGTATCACGATGATCAAATACGGCATTGACGATATGCGTTACCTCTATGAAAATGATGTACGCTTCCTCGGACAGTTCTGATCGAAAGGAGATTAACAATGAATTTATCACTTGAATGGGCAAAGGATTACGTCAGCCTTGACGGTATCACGCCCAAGGAATACTGCGACCGTCTGACCGCAACAGGCTCAAAGGTCGAGGGATATGAAATACTCGGCGAGGACATCGAAAATGTTGTTGCCGGAAAGGTTATTTCGCTTGAAAAGCACCCGGACTCCGATCACCTTTGGATCTGCCAGATCGACATTGGTGAGGATGCACCGGTACAGATCGTTACAGGCGCGCAGAATGTTTTCGCAGGCGCAATGGTACCCGTTGCAAAAGCTCCGTCAAAGCTTCCCGGCGGCGTTAACATCAAGGCAGGCAAGCTCCGCGGCGTACCCTCAAACGGTATGCTTTGCTCGATTGCCGAGCTTAACTTAACAACTCACGATATGCCCGGCGCAATTGAGGACGGTATTTTCATCATGGACGGTATCGACTGTAAGCCCGGTGACGATATTCACGATGTTCTGAAGCTTTCTGACACAGTTGTTGAGTTTGAGATCACCTCGAACCGTCCCGACTGTTTGTCCGTTCTCGGACTTGCGCGCGAAACTGCGGTTTCGTTTGGACGCGACTTCAAGCCGACGACTCCGGTTGTAACCTATAAAAACGACGGCGACAAGATTGAAAATTATCTCTCGGTGGACGTAAAAAATGCAGAGCTTTGTCCTCGTTACACTGCACGTGTTGTTAAGAATGTAAAGATCGAACCCTCGCCGCTTTGGCTGAGAATGAGACTTCGTGCATCCGGTGTTCGTCCCATCAACAATATCGTTGACATCACAAACTATGTAATGCTTGAATACGGTCAGCCTATGCACGCATTCGACTATACTTGTCTTGACGGCTCGCAGATCATTGTAAGAAATGCGGCTGACGGTGAGGTTTTCAAGTCGCTTGACGATATCGATCATACGCTTAATTCTTCAAATCTCGTTATTGCGGATGCCAAGAAGGCAGTTGCGCTTGCAGGCGTTATGGGTGGCGCGAACAGTGAAATTAAGGATGATACAAAGACGGTTGTTTTCGAGTCTGCAAACTTCCTCGGAAGCTCGGTGCGTGTTACCGCAAAGAGTCAGGGCATGAGAACCGAATCCTCGGGACGCTTTGAAAAGGGGCTTGACCCCGAGAACACAATGCCGGCACTTGACCGTGCGTGTGAGCTTATAACGCTTCTTGGCGCAGGCGAGGTTGTTGACGGCACTATAGACGTTTACAAGGGCAAAGAAGAGCCGTTCACAATGAAGCTCGACGCGGCGAAGATCAACGCTTTCCTCGGTCTTGACGTGAGCGAGGACTATATGAAGGATGTTCTCACAAAGCTTGAGTTCCGTGTTGACGGCGACACTCTGACCGTTCCCTCATTCCGTGCTGACTGCCGCTGTATGAACGATATCGCGGAGGATATTCTTCGCATTTACGGTTACGATACCATCAAATCGACCAAGTTCGTAACGCCGATCACCTCGGGCAGCCGCACACCCATGCAGAAGTTCGAGCTTATCTGTGCCGATACACTCTGTGCAATGGGACTTTATGAATGTGAAACCTTCTCCTTCATCACCCCGAAGTTCTATGATAAGATTGCGATGGCAGAGGATGATCCGAGACGTAAATCGATCGTTATTTCGAATCCTCTCGGTGAGGACACAAGCGTAATGCGTACAACTGCAATTCCCTCGATGCTTGAGGTTCTTGCACGCAACAATAACTACCATGCAGGCAAGACAGCACTTTACGAAATGGCGAAGATATATATTCCCGATGAGGACCCGAAGAATCTTCCCGAGGAGCGCCGCCGTATCACGATCGGTTTCTTCCGTGACGGTGACTTCTACACCTTAAAGGGAATGGTTGACAAGCTTCTCGACAAGGCGGGCATCACGGATGTTACCTACGTTGCCGAGAGAGGTGACGCGGCATTCCATCCGGGACGCTGTGCGAAGATTGTCAGTGCTGACGGAACACTTCTCGGAATCCTCGGCGAGATCCACCCGACAGTTTCTGCAGGCTATGAGATTGATGCACCCGTTTACGTTGCAGACCTTGACTTTGAGAATCTTTTTGAGAAATCGAAGCTTGACAAGGCATTTAAGCCCCTGCCGAAGTTCCCGGCGACGACACGTGACTTTGCGTTTGTCTGCGATGATGAGCTTGAGGTTGGAGCAATTGAAGCGGTTATGAAGAAGGCAGGCGGAAAGCTTGTTGAGGAAATCAAGCTCTTCGACGTTTACCGTGGCAAGCAGCTTGGAGAGGGCAAAAAGAGCGTGGCATTCAGTGTCATTCTCCGTGCGCCCGACCGCACACTCACTGATGAGGAAGCGGACAAGACCTCGAAAAAGATACTCACTCTGCTCGAAAAAGAGCTTGGTATTACTTTAAGAGCGTAAGTTATATATATATGGAGCTGTCACATTACCGGTGGCGGCTCTTTTTGTGTCAAGGGTAAATCGAGATGCGCTGCTTCGAACTTCGCGTAAATTCGAGAGGGGCGGACACCGGTTACGTCGGCGGCTCAGGTGCTCCCTTGTTTCTTTTACTGCAAAAAAAGTTAGCTCATGTGGGCAAGCTTCGTTTTACAAGGCACATAGTTCCTGCGCTCCAATCTAACTATCCTCTCCGACGCAGTTGGCGAAAAAGGGCGGTTTAACGCTACACGAGCAGCAGTACGGCAAACTATGGTTGCGCTTTCACACAAAAAAACAAGAGCCGCCCAAGCCGGACAGCTCTGTATATTTGATTTTACGCCTCAACCTCAGCATCTGTAGCCGCATCCTCGGCGAGAGCATCACCTGCTGCAGCGGCAAGCTCAACTTCCTTGTTGTAAGCATCGATAACTGCCGCTTCAAGCTCACCTCTGAACTGTGCGTTGATCGGATGAACAATGTCGCGATAAGTATTATCGGGATTCTTTCTGCTGGGCATTACGATGAAATACTTGTCTCTGGCGTTGATAACCTTGATGTCATGAACCGCAAGTTGACCGTCAAAGGTTACAGAGATAATAGCCTTCATGGGGCCTTCATCAAAAAGCTTTCTCACCTTGATATCCGTGATTACCATTTTTTCTCCTCCGTTTTTGCCCTCGGCGATTGCAGATTGTTTCGCATTTTTGCCGGGCTGACTTTATTTGTTATTTGTCGGGATTTTTTTAACCCTGAAATTATTATACATTATAATTGTGAAAATTATGCAATGAATTTTTGAAATTTATGAGGCGGCAAAGAAAGTTTTTTATGAAGCAGTTTCGTATCTTTTGTTACATTAATTCGACGCTTTTATGAATGAGCGTCCCGGAAATGGCTTTTTTCTTATAAATCTCGGGATATTTTGAAAAAAGACTTTTATTTTCTACTCTTGTGTGATATAATTAATGTATGAATCTTTAAGACAGTCAGGAGACACAGTATGTACACAAGCTATAGTACCTCTCAGCTTGAAGAAATATTCAAAAAGCCGCACTCGGTTTACTTTATCGGAATCGGCGGAATAAGTATGTCCTCGCTTGCACATATCGCGAAGGCACTCGGCATGAATGTCGGCGGCTATGACCGCACTCCATCGCATTTGACAAGGACACTCGAAAATGACGGCGTTACCGTTTATTACGATCTCTCGCCCGAGCATATAACCCCGTATGATATAATCGTTTACACTGCCGCTATCTCCAAAGATAACCCCGAGCTTGCGTGTGCACTTGAGCTTGATGAAAAGGGCGAAAAGCACTGTGTTTACCGTGCGGACTTCCTTGGGTATCTGATGAGTCACCACAAAAATCGCATCGGCGTTTCGGGGATGCACGGAAAAAGCACTGCAACCTCGATGATCTCGCATATCTTCCTTGCCGCAGAGCTTGATCCGACTATCGTTTCGGGCGCGGAGCTTTCTGCAATCGGCGGCGCTTATCGTATCGGCTCGCGAGAGAATTTCATCATGGAAGCCTGCGAATATCAGGATTCATTTTTGTCGTTCACGCCGAATATCGCTGTCGTTTTGAATATAGACATGGATCATCCCGACTATTTTTCGGATATCGAACAAATAATTTCTTCCTTTAAAAGTTACCTTGCCATCGCAAGTGACGGTTATGCCGTTGTCAATGCAGACTGCGAAAATGTAAAACGCGCTACAGAGGGCTATACCGGCAGGCTTGTCACATTCGGGATGAGTAACACTTCCGATTTCACTGCGAATAATGTAACATTCGATCACGGCAAGCCCGAGTTTGATATAATTAAAAAAGGAAAGCTTTTCGCTCATGCGAAGCTCGGCGTTACGGGACGGCACAATATAATGAACGCTCTTGCATCTGCCGCCGCTGCCGATATCTGTGGTGTGCCACCCGAAGCAATTTCAAGAGGACTTGCCGATTATAGGGGTGCAAAACGCCGCATGGAGTATAGAGGAAATGTTACAGGTCTTGCATCGGGCGCGAATGTGCCGCTTTATGACGACTATGCTCACCATCCGACCGAGATAAGGGCGACGCTCGCAGGTGCGCTTGAATGTGGTTACAAGCGTGTGTTCGTTGTTTTTCAGCCGCACACATATTCGCGGACAAGTGAGCTTTTTGACGAGTTTGCCGCATCGTTTGGCGGAGTACACCTCATTTTAGCCGATATTTATGCCGCACGCGAAGCAAATGTGTCCGGTGTCAGCTCACAGGCTCTTGCAGAGAAAATTGACGGTGCTGTGTATCTTTCCTCCAATGAGGCTATTGCAAATTATCTTCGCGGCGAGCTCTCGGAGGGCGATATGCTGATAGTCATGGGAGCCGGAGATATCATTAGGCTTGACGAGCTTCTCTTGTAACGCCATTGACAAGACGGCGTATTTATGCTATAATTATAAAAATGAAAAAAGAACGGAGTGTTCCAAATGTCCAATATCTGGCACGATATTTCACCCAAGCGTATTAACCCCGAGGATTTCGTCTGCGTTGTCGAAATTTCCAAGGGAAGCAAAAAAAAGTATGAGCTTGACAAAGAAACAGGCTACATCATGCTCGACCGTATCCTTTACACCTCAACGCATTATCCGGCAAATTACGGCTTTATACCGCGCACCTACGGCGACGACCAGGACCCTCTTGACGTGCTGCTGCTTTGCTCGGAGTCACTTGAGCCGCTCTCCCTTGTGCGCGCATATCCGATCGGTGTCATTTCAATGATCGATAACGGAAGAAACGACCAAAAGATTATTGCGATCCCATTTTCCGACCCGACCTATAATCAGTATACAAACATCGATCAGCTCCCGAAGCATATCTTTGACGAGATGCAGCATTTCTTCAGAGTTTACAAGAATCTTGAGAATAAGGAAACTGCCGTAAACGAAGTTGCAGACCGTGAAACCGCCATCAAGGTTATCAAGGATGCTCTCGAAAGTTACGTTGACAATTTCTGTAAATAATAGCTCCCGACTGTATGCAAAAAACGTGTACGGTCGGCTTTTTTAACCTTTCAATAATAAAAAATGAAGAAAACTCTTGACAATTGCCGCAATGTGTGTTATAATACTGCATTGGTATGGGATATTTATGCCCTTGCATAAGTATTCTCTCCTTGCCGGACACAAATTTTTGAGGTGTTCGGTCTAATGTCCATGAGGAGGTGTAACACAATGGATAAGATTTCATCCTACGAAACTCTGTTTATCGTTGATGTACAGCAGGGTGAGGAGGGCGTGAAGGCACTGGTTGACAAGTTCACCGGTCTTATCGC
>JAZNFB010000285.1:0-5412 GCA_045588895.1 Candidatus Flemingiibacterium sp. | reverse complement strand
ATGGTGCATTGGCCTGAAGTCATTGTGACATACGACAGCACGGACAAGGTGCTTTTCAGTGCAGACGGCTTCGGTAAATTCGGTGCACTCGATATAGATGAGCCGTGGGCAGACGAAGCAAGACGTTACTTTATCGGAATCGTCGGCAAGTATGGCACACAGGTTCAATCGCTTCTCAAAAAGGCATCCGGACTTGATATTGCCACCATATGTCCGCTTCACGGTCCCGTGCTCACTGAAAATCTCGGCTACTATCTGAGTCTCTATAACACCTGGTCAAGCTATCAGCCCGAGGAGGACGGCATCGTTATTGCATACACCTCGGTTTACGGCAACACAAAAAAGGCAGTGACACAGCTCGCCGAAAAGCTGACTGCAAACGGTTGTCCCAAGGTAATCGTACACGATCTTGCAAGATGCGATATGTCTGAGGCGGTTGCGAATGCCTTCCTTTACAGCAAGCTCGTTCTCGCAACAACCACATATAATGCCGATATCTTCCCGTTCATGCGTGAATTTATCGATCATCTGACTGAGCGCAGCTTCCAGAATCGTACCGTTGCACTTATCGAAAACGGAAGCTGGGCACCTCTCGCGGCAAAGGTGATGCGTGAAATGCTCGCAAAATCGAAGAATCTTACGTTCACCGATACAACAGTCAAGATCCTCTCTGCTCTCGGCGAAGAAAGTCAGGCACAGCTTGATTCACTCATCGATGAGCTCTGCCGCGAATACCTCGCAAGACGCGATGACACGGCGAACAAGAATGATCTCTCCGCACTTTTCAATATCGGCTACGGTCTTTACGTCGTAACCTCAAACGACGGCAAAAAGGATAACGGTCTTATCGTAAACACCGTCACACAGGTTACAAATACTCCAAACCGCATCGCCGTAACCATCAACAAGGAAAATTATTCGCACCACGTAATCAAGCAGACCGGCAAAATGAATATTAACTGTCTCACGGTTGATGCACCCTTTTCGGTGTTTGAGAAGTTTGGCTTCACGAGCGGACGCAATGCTGACAAGTTTGCGGAATGTGAGCCGCTTCGCAGTGATAACGGTCTTGTGTTCCTGCCGAGATTTATAAACTCGTTCATGTCGCTGAAGGTTGAGCAGTATATCGATCTTGACACACACGGAATGTTTATCTGCTCTATAACCGAGGCAAGAGTCATTTCCGACCGTGAAACAATGACCTACACCTATTATTACGATAACGTCAGACCCAAGCCGGAAACCGAGGGGAAAAAAGGTTATGTCTGCAAGGTGTGCGGTTACGTTTACGAGGGTGATACACTTCCCGATGACTTTATATGTCCGCTCTGCAAGCACGGCGCAGCGGATTTTGAAGAAATAAAATAATTAATATATGAGGTGATAATTATGTTAAACAGCAAAGTACACGCACTTATCAACGATCAGATCAACAAGGAATTTTACTCCGCATACCTCTATCTTGATTTCTCAAATTACTTCAAGGCACAGGGACTCGACGGATTTGCAAACTGGTATATGATCCAGGCGCAGGAGGAACGCGACCATGCAATGCTCTTCTATACCTATCTCCAGAACGAGAACATGGCTGTAACGCTTGAGGCAATTGCAAAGCCCGATAAGATATTCACAGACCATATGTCAGTCCTCGAGGCAGGTCTTGAGCATGAGCGTTACGTAACCTCGCTTATCAATGATATCTACGGCGCGGCTTATGACGTCCGTGACTTCAGAACGATGCAGTTTCTCGACTGGTTTGTTAAGGAGCAGGGCGAGGAGGAAACCAACGCCAACGATATGATATCGAAGATGCAGCTTTTCGGTTCCGATCCCAAGAGCCTTTATATGCTCAATCAGGAGCTTGCGGCAAGAGTATATACGGCACCGTCACTGGTACTGTAATTAATAAAAAATATATTTTGGAGGTAACTTAAAATGAAAAAATATGTATGTGATGTTTGCGGCTGGACTTACGACGAGGAGCTTGGGGATCCCGATAACGGTATCGCTCCCGGCACAAAGTTTGAAGATCTTCCCGGCGACTTTGAATGTCCTCTCTGCGGAGTCGGCAAAGATAGCTTCAGCGAGGCATAATTACGACGGTCATCGTCACAAAATATCGGTTGCCGTTTTTGGGTGACCGATTTTATTTTGAAAGGAGTGTTATGCTTTGAATCTTGTATTAATGACCTCACTCGGAGTCGGCGGCGCAACGATTATCGGCTCGGTGATCGGTTTTGTTTTCAAAAAAATATCTCATAAATTTTCGGATATCGTGCTTTCCTTTGCGGCAGGTGTAATGCTTGCGGCGGCTGTGCTCGGCCTCATTGTACCCTCGCTTGAATACGGCGGAAAATACGGAATCATTGTAACAATAGCAGGAATATTCGTCGGTGCACTCTGCCTGAATCTCGTTGACAAAATCGTTCCGCATCTTCATAAGCTTATGGGCGCGGAGGACGAAGCGCATAACAATGCCAATTTAAGTAAAGTGCTTTTGTTTGTCAGCGCAATAGCAATACATAACCTTCCCGAGGGAATCGCGGCAGGTGTCGGCTTCGGCTCGGATAATCAGGCACAGGCACTCATGATAGCAGGCGGTATCGCGCTTCAGAATATCCCCGAAGGAATGGTTATAATCGGCCCGATGCTTGCGGCAGGAGTAACACCTAAAAAGACCTTCATCGCGGCTATGATAACGGGACTTGTTGAGGTTATCGGAACGCTCATCGGTTATTTTGCTGTCAGCGTTGCTTCGGTGATTCTTCCCTTTGCGCTTGCATTTGCCGGAGGTACGATGCTTTACGTCATAAGCGACGAAATGATACCCGAAACTCATGCGCACGGTCATCAACGCGGTGCAACGTACGCACTTCTCGTCGGTTTCTCAGTCATGCTTGTGACTGACGTGCTACTTGGATAAACAAAATATAAAAAGATTACGGGACTGTCACAAACCATTGACAATCCCGTGTTTTTATTATTCTTTTTCGCCGATATATTCAAATCTCGGCATATCCTTACCGTCAACGCTAACCGTTTCACTCCACATGGAAAGCGGACGTACCCAATAGCCGCCCTCGCCGTAAAGCGCCCTGTAAACGACTACATCCTCGAGCGTTTCACTGTGCTTCGCAATTGCTATAAGTAGGTAGCGATTACCTTTGTAATGACGGTAAATCCCCGGTTTTGGTGTACTCATGCGTTTTTCCCCACCTTTTTCTTTTTGAGAGTACTATCCTTGGCGATTTTATTCGGATATTTTTTCATTCCAAAGAACATCGCTCCGATAAACGATGCGGCAGGAACCGTCAGAATAACCGCCGATGTACTGCAAAGTCCCTGTGAAAGCTCAAGTGCAAGATAGTCTGAATTGATAAGCTGATTGAACTGCACACCGTTTGCGCAGAAAATAATCATCGTTGTCAATGCGCCGCCCGTGAATGCAAATATCAGCGTATTGCTCATTGTTCCGATAAGGTCTTTACCAATGTTAATACCGCTTGTAAACAGCTGTTGCTTTGTCATATTCTGTCCTGCGATTGAGACCTCACGAAGAGAAGAAAGAATCGAAACCGCAACGTCCATAACCGCGCCGAGCGAGGAGATCATCATTCCGGCAATAAGCAACGTCCGAACATCAAGCCCGGTTACCTGCGCGATTAACAAAAGTCCCTCCGATTGCTCAGTCTGGAAACCGGTGATGTGTAAAAGCGATGAAAATAATGCAAATAAACCGCACGCCGCAAGCTCGCCCGTCAGCGTTGTAACAATTCCAAGCAGACATTGTTTTGAGAATCCGTGCATCAGCGTTATCGTAACCGTCGTTGAAAGTAAGACTGTAACAAGACCGATAAGGACAGGCGAAAGTCCGTTGTAAATACACGGCAGTGCAACGCAAAGGATGAACACAAGCGAAAAAAGTATCGCAATAAAAGCATCAAAGCCCTTGCGTTTACCAACAAGAATAAGTAATCCGACGAAAACAAGAACAAGTAAAATCAGCGCCGGCACACGGTCATAGTTATAGAGCACATAATACGGCTCAACCCCCTCCGGAGCGTCCACGCTGACAATCACACTCTGCCCCGGTTTAACAAGTACATTATGTTCGTCCGTCAGATAATTATTAAGCTCAATCACTTCACCGTCCGGCAGCCTGACCTCTATCGTCTGAACACCAAGCAGCTGCCCTGTTCCGAGGTAACTCTCCTCAAGCTGTTCGTCAACAACCGTGACAACCTTTGCATAGACATATTCTGTTCCGCTTGTATAAAACGTGCGGTATTGATGGCGTTCAACAGGATTGAAGATCATCAGCAGTATTGCCGCTAAAGCAACTGCCTCGATTATGTAACGGCTGTCTTTTTTTAAAAAATCCGCTATAACTTTCATAAATTGCCGAAACCGATTCGAAATTTTTCCGGAATTATAATTAGAATTTTTCGCCATTGGCTCTCCCTCCCGAAAACACAATATGATATCCGTTTACGGTTAATATATTCGGCTTTTTTCGCCATTATATCAACTTATATCCTAAAAATTCAAATCAATATAATTATATCATGAATCAGGCACTATGTCAATAGCGGCAATCGCTCAATTATGCGTTTGGAGTGCTTCAATACACTCAAACAGTCGCAAAAAAACATCCCCACCCGATTATGAGTGAGGATGTAATGTTACTTATGCAGGATTAGTGGAAGTAATTGTAGCTCGACTGGCCAAACTTAACGATGGTGTCAACTGTTGCACCAAGAGTTGCAGCGTTACGATTTGCATAAGATTCAACGCTGTCTGCCGCATTTGCAAGTGCAGTTCCCTCTGCATTGTAAACCGTGCAGCTTACAATGTTTCTGAAGTCTGCAATTGCCATATCGGTGATCGATACCTGGCAAAGCGTGGAGTTATATGCGATGAAGTCTGTGCCCTCAATGCGGATTTCCTTTTCATGACCGTAGTGGTCTGTGTAGGTTGCTATAGCGTAAAGCATACTGTAGTCAGAACCAACCGCGGTGTTTGAGAATACAAAGTCAAGCTCGATTTCGCTTTCAAGAGTGAGCGTGCTTCCAACGTAACCTGTACCGATTACTCTGTTGTCAGCTGTTTCAACAGATGTGGTTGCATATGCCTTCTGCTCATCTGTAAGACCGGCATTTGCAAGATTTTCTCTGTCATAATCAAACTGTACCTGTGCTGCTGCACCGTAATTCAGCATATCAACATAAAGTGTCACAAGCTCTGCGTTTGCCTTAACATCATCCGTGTCAAGCATACGTGTTGCATATTTAACGATACTTTCGTCGTACTGTGCTGTAATTGCTTCGTCAGCGCTGTTATAGAACACAACAGCAACAACGTCATTCATCTGTTTAGCCGCAATGCCTGCAAACTTCGCAGTATAAACAGTTC
>JAZNFB010000284.1:0-5138 GCA_045588895.1 Candidatus Flemingiibacterium sp. | reverse complement strand
CTCATTTTCAACGCCGATTTCACGCGCAAGATTAAGTGAATCGTTTTCACGGAAGCTTATATAATCGGCTTTTGACATGATATCTGCCGCATAACGCCGGCTTGACTGTGAACCAAGCGGACCAAGACCGTTTGCATATATCATCAGCTTGAGTCCCTTACGCTTTGCCATACGCATGATGTAAATGTAATAATAAAGACTCTTTTTACTCGTTCCGTCCTGCAAAAGACTTCCGCCGCCCGAAATAAGCAGCTTCGCATGACGCATCTCGTTTGCCACAATAGGAATATTGAAGCGGTTAACGGTCTTTACGCCGACCGCACGTGAAACACGCTTCGGATGTCTTGAAAGAACCGTGATCTGTGTCTCGGGAGAACGCGCTTTGATACCCGATATAATCGAAGCAAGAAGCGAGTCGTCACCAATATTATCAAAGCCATAGTAACCGCTTATTATAACGTCCGAATGCTTATAGCGACGGTATGGCACAAGTCCTCTGTAAACGGCAACATGGTCGTTAACCATCCTCGAAACGGAATAGGAATCGAGCACAGAAGAACGTCCAAGCTCGCCAAGGTGCGCGCGTTCAGTCTCGCTCATGCTGTAAAGCCTTAGAATGTCATTTGCGATAAGCTCGGCATCAGGCATTTTTTCGCCTCGGCAGGTGAAATTTGTAAGCTTTGCAAGCGGCATGACCTGCTCATCAAGGATTCCGATGTATCCCTCCTGTCCTGCAAGAACAACCGGCTTTTCGACGCTCATCGCCTCAAGTGCGGCACGTGAAACTCCAACAAAAGCATCGGCAGACGCAAGAATCTCCGGAATATCGGTTCTTGGTCCGGTCAGGCGCACCACCTCACGCCCAAACTTTTTATTCACCTCTGTGGCTTTTTCAAGGAGCGTATCGTATGCAGTGCCGCCGCCGACGATAATAATTTCGAGATTCGGAATGTCACCGATAAGTCTCTCTGCCGCATCGCATAAAAGGAATCCCGGAAGTGCTGTTTCATTGTCAATACGGCTTACGTAAACGATGCGGAATGCCCCCCGTTTAAGATCAAGCTCGGTTATAACTCCGTCTGCACTTGCCTTTTTTGAGAAGCGCTCGGTGTCAATACCGTTTATCGTCAGCGCTATAAGGTCAGACGGAACACCGTAATTATCGATAAGATACTGCTTTATATCACTCGAAACGGCAAAGGTGCGCTCTCCCCAATCGGAAACCTTTTCAAGAAGCGGATTGACCTTAAAAACCGCGTGCGTCGAGGTTACAAAGCGAAAGCCCATACGTCTTGAAAGCCTACCGCAGATAAACGCCGGTATGCGCGAATGAGCGTGTACAATATCAAATTTTCCCCGTTTGATAAGCTTTTTGAGCTTACGGTAGCTTTTCATCATCGCGATCGGATTTTTTGTGTGAAGCGGAACAGTGAAATGCTTTACACCGGAGCGAAGCAGCTCATCTACGTAAACGCCTCCGTTTGAAGCAACAGTAACGTCATGTCCGAGCGCAGCAAGTCCGCGTGAAAGCTCGACCACATGAGTTTCCGCACCGCCTATGACCATCCACATATGTGCAAGTAATATCTTCATTTCAAATCATGTCAAAGCCGTTTGGCAAGGACATCCTTTCATAAAAATAACTCTATATAATCTCACCTACTATTGTATCACACAAATTTTAAATAGTCAATCACCGAAAGATAAAAAAGTCATTTGCCGCGACAATATGTGACGAAAATTTCGCCCTCTTTGGTGTATAATATAAAGCGAACAAACATCAAGGAGAGGATAAAGCAAAATGTCAAATAAATTCACCGCAAAAGCAACAAACGTATTAAATAAATCCCTTTACCTTGCTTCCGAGCTTGGACACACGTACATCGGCAGTGAACATCTTCTGCTTGCCCTGACAAGTGAAGCAGACAGCGTTGCGGCAAAGCTGCTTGATTCAAGAGCCGTGACCTTTGAAAGCGTTAAAGCAGCAATAACAGACAGAATCGGAATCGGCGAGCGCACGCGTATCACTCCAAGCGATCTGACACCAAGAACCAAGCGTATCATCGAAATGAGCGCATATCAGGCAACTCGTTTCGGCGGCACTTATATCGGAACCGAGCATCTGCTTCTTGCGCTTTGCAGTGAGTCTGACTGCGTTGCATCTGTAATACTGACCTCGCTCGGAGTTTCGGCAAAGGATATAAGCGCAGATATCGCAAGCTTTTTCGGTGAGTTAAGCGATGATGATATAAGCGACGAAAAAAGCAAAAAGGTCAACGCTTTGCGAGATGCACCGACACTTTCACAGTATGGACGTGATCTCACAGCTCTCGCACGCGAAAACAAGCTTGATCCGATAATCGGACGTGAGACTGAAACCGAGCGCGTCATACAGATTCTATCGCGGCGCACAAAAAACAATCCGTGTCTCATAGGTGAGCCCGGCGTCGGAAAAACTGCGGTTGTTGAAGGGCTTGCCAAGCGTATCGTTGATGGTGCCGTTCCCGAAACTCTGACCGATAAAACAATTGTAACGCTCGACCTTGCGCAGGTGGTAGCAGGTGCAAAATACCGCGGCGAATTTGAGGAACGAATGAAGGCGGTCATGGCAGAGGTACAGAAAAGTCCGTCTATCATACTTTTCTTTGATGAGATACACACGCTCATCGGTGCAGGAGCGGCAGAGGGTGCAGTTGATGCGGCGAATATACTGAAGCCGGCACTGGCACGCGGCGAAATGCAGCTTATCGGCGCAACAACGCTTTCGGAATATCGGAAGTATATCGAAAAGGATGCGGCACTTGAGCGTCGTTTCGGCTCGGTTACAGTCGGTGAGCCAACACCAGAGGAAGCCGTACAGATACTTTTCGGGCTTCGTGACCGCTATGAATCGCACCATAAGGTCAAAATAACCGATGAAGCAATTCAAGCGGCAGTGGCATTGTCGGTTCGTTATATCGGAGACAGATACCTTCCCGACAAGGCGATTGACCTGATTGATGAAGCCGCATCACGCGTACGTATAACGAGCTTCACTTCCCCTCTCGACCTGAAAGCCACAGAGGAGGAAATAAAATCTCTGCGTGCTGACAAAGAGGAAGCAATCAAGGCACAGGATTTTGAAAAAGCCGCCTCAATACGTGACAAAGAAAAATCCCTGCTTGCAGATTGTGAGGAGAAAAAGGAAAAGTGGTACGCATCCCGTGTCGGCGCAGAGCTTTCAATCAGCGAAAACGATGTTGCCGATATCGTCAGCGCATGGACCGGGATTCCCGTACGCCGGCTTGCCGATGAGGAGAGTGAGCGGCTGACACATCTTGCGGATATATTAAAGTCACACGTCATCGGTCAGGATGCGGCGGCAGAGGCTGTTGCAAGAGCAATACAGCGCGGACGTGTGGGACTTAAGGATCCTAATAGACCCATTGGCTCTTTCATTTTTCTCGGTCCGACAGGTGTTGGTAAAACCGAGCTTTGCCGTGTACTTTCCGAGGTTATGTTCGGCGATAAAAATTCGATGATACGCATAGATATGTCGGAGTTTTTAGATAGACATTCAACAAGTAAGCTGATCGGTTCACCGCCCGGGTATGTCGGATACAGCGAAGGCGGTCAGCTCACCGAGAAGATACGCCGCAAGCCTTATTCGGTGGTGTTGTTTGACGAAATAGAAAAGGCACATCCCGATGTGTGGAGTCTGCTATTACAAATTTTAGAGGACGGTATTCTGACCGATTCACAAGGCAGACGTGTCGATTTTAAAAACACGATAATCATAATGACATCAAACGTCGGAGCTTCTAATCTCATTGAAAAAAAGAAAACTCTCGGTTTTGTAAATGAAACGGAAAATGACACACAAAATGCGGTAATGGCAAGCTTAAAGGAGACGTTCAAGCCGGAATTTCTGAACCGTGTTGACGAGGTGATCGTATTCAATCGATTAGAGCCTGATGATATCGAAAAAATCACAGAGCTTATGCTTTCCAAGGTTGCAGCGCGTATTGAGACACTCGGAATAAAAATCGAATTTTCACCTGAGGTGACCGCCTATATCGCCAAAAAAGGCTATGACAGCGTTTACGGTGCACGCCCTTTAAGACGTGTGATCAGCAAGGAAATCGAGGATAGCTTCGCCGCGGCAATGCTTGACGGACGCATAAAAAAAGGTATGACTGTCCGTGCGCAAATTGGCGATAACGAGAACATCGTTTATCTCGAGGAATAAAATTTACATTCCTCCATATAAAAGTTGACTTGACGCGACATGACTTGTGTGTTATAATAAAAGCAATAAAGCTTTACGAAAGGATGCTTTCAGAAAAAGAAAGCAAGGAAACAATCATGCTTGAAGCAGGAATCAAACACACAAAATCCGAAACAGTTACAGAAAAGAATACAGCCGCCGCACTCGGAAGCGGACTCTTACCCGTTTACGCAACACCGGCAATGATCGCACTTCTTGAGGGTACCTGTGCCGAAGCAGTTGCCCCCTCGCTTGAGGAAGGTACAACAACAGTAGGCACAAAACTCGATGTTGAGCACGTTTCCGCAACTCCTCTCGGAATGGAGGTACGCTGTGAATGTGAGCTTATTGAGGTAGACCGCCGCAGACTTGTGTTCAATGTTGAAATTTTTGATAAAGCAGGTCTTATCGGTAAAGGCAGACACGAGCGTTTTATCGTTGCAGCGGAAAAATTCATGGAAAAGACCAACTCCAAAAACGAGCTTTGATTAAAAGAAAGGTGATAAATATGGATATAAAATCTATCATTGATGACGTCACCGAAAAGGCAGGCTCTCTCGCAAAATCGGCTGTTAAGAAAACGGGAGAAGCCGCCGAAACCGCAAAATTCAGGCTTTTAATAAAATCGGAAGAGAAAAAGCTTACAGCAATGTTCAGCGAGCTTGGAAAATTATTTTATAAGCAGGTGAAAGGCACAGATGTGCGTGCACAAGCCAAAGCGCAGATCATGGAGATTGATGAACAAAAGCGAATCATCGCCGATCTTAAATCTGCAATCATCGAAGCCAAGGGAAAGATGATCTGCGATTTCTGCGGTATGGCAATCGACCTTGATAACACATTTTGTCCCGAATGCGGAAAAAAGATTGAACCGAAGATGTTTTTTGACCGT
>JAZNFB010000283.1:0-2082 GCA_045588895.1 Candidatus Flemingiibacterium sp. | reverse complement strand
AACAAAGCCGTCATATCGGTAGCATCCGCCTGCGTGACGCGGAAAAATCCCTTGGTTCGGAGCATATACACCGTTTATTAAGGGAGGTAAGCGCCACTGTCCGCCGTGAGTGTGTCCCGAAAATGCAGCGTCGAATCCGAGACTATGGTAAAGCTCATATTCTTCGGGACGGTGTGAAAGCAAAATAGTCAGGCAGTCACTCTCACCGACACCTGAGTATTCACCCTTAAGCCGTTCACGCCATGCGTCGATAATTGGCGTATGCTTGCTTTTGTCGTCCTTTAAACGCTCGGAAAGTGTTTTTTTGTGACACGGCTCGGCTCTGTCATAATGAGGATCATCCGCACCGCAAAGGAGTATCTTCTGCGATTTGACCGTTATTTCTTCATAAACATCGGGCGAAGAAAGATTTTTCCTGTGTAAAACCCGAATACCAAGCTTTTCTATAGCGTTACAAAGCTCGCCGACATTGGGTATATTCGACTCGTGATTGCCAAAAACCATATAGCACGGCGCAATTTCATGAAGCCCTGAAAGTAACATTTTTGCAGGATTATCGTCAGAAAACATTTTGTCGATCTCATAAGAATCGCGCTCATCCTCAACCATGTCACCGGTTATAAATATAATATCTGGAGCAATCCCTTTGACCATTCGAAGCAGTTTCCACTGCCCTTTACCAAAAATGCTTTCATGAAGATCGCTGATAAGCACCGCGGTTATTTCCTTGGAAATTTTTCTGCTCACAATTGTATACTCACGCTTTTTAAGTCGGCACGAGGTCGCAATTAAGATTAAAATGGCGGTGAGAACTAACACACCGCCGATAATTATTTCTTTCATATCAATTTTCCGCTTCGGCAAGCACAAGAAGCTCAACAGTGTTGCTTTGGGAAGCGTTTTCCGGAAAAGCTGCCTTGTATGTCACATTGTTCGTTTCAAAATCATTGACCAGCGCATCAAATATCGGTTCTGCCTCGCTCGTAACAGTATATCTCAAGAAAGTCTGACCATCAATAATCAAAATCTCCGGTTCATCGGTGAGATATGCGTCATTAACATAGTCTGACTCAACAAGAATCACAGGAACATCACGCGCCTGTATTTTAGTGTAAAAAACGTCAAGCTCCGATTTTTCGGTTGGCTCGGCAAGAGTCTGTGACGGCGCTGCGACAAGATCCTTGCACGAATCGTCATAGAAGCTCGGAGTTAAGGCAGTGAGTGCGCCTATAGTTGTTTCAACATAGTAAACCTTACCGTCGTCCTCATTTTCGGCATCGAAAACGGTTTTAGCTCCGTTTGAAGCATCAAGAACTCCACCGGCAACATTTTCGTTTACCGTTTCATCGTCATACGAATAATGTATAACCTCTGCATTGTCCTGCTCGGCGTTGTAGAGCATATCATTTGAGGGCTGATTACGTCCGGCAATGAGGACCACAACTGCAGCACAAGCCGCCGCAACAGTGCCTGCCCACGGAAGAAAATGTCTGCGTGCACTGAGTATCTTCGCCTTGTTCGGTGTATTTTCGACCTTTTCCATCACGGCATTCTTTAATTCTGCCGGAGGATTATATCGTGACTGCTTCACAAGGGTAAGCAACTCACGGCGCTCGTCAAGCTCCTTTTTGCAGGCTTCACATTCGCCAATATGGCGCTCTAAAAGTGAAGCATCCTCACTTGAGAGAGTGCCGTCAATATAATCAAACATCATGTCTAAGGCAGTCTCACAGTTTATGCTTTTTCCTTCAAGTATCATAAAATATACATTCCTTTCGCCGATGACCGGCTATGGTTTTGTGTTAAGTTAGACGTAGTGTCAATCCATTTTGTTCCGTATTTTTAAGAACTTTTTTGAAAATATTTATGCAAATTATCCATCTTATCCATCCCGCACCGACGCAAGAAGCTCACGCAGATGTCCTCTCGCACGGTTGAGCCTTGATTTGACCGTACCGATCTCAAGCCCGGTCATTTCGGCGATTTCTTCGTAAGAATATCCCTCAATGTCACGAAGCTCAATAACCTCACGTGCCTCAGGTGAAAGCTTTTTTATTGCATCCCTGACAAGCCTGACGGTTT
>JAZNFB010000282.1:0-6807 GCA_045588895.1 Candidatus Flemingiibacterium sp. | reverse complement strand
TACCGAAAGATAATTGGGATCATCGTAAACGCTCGAATCAATGATCGGAGTGAAGCCGTCCATCATGTAGGTGCGGCAGTAAACATGGTCGTGTCCCATCAGAACAACGTCAATATCAAGCTCCTCGAGCACGGGAACAAGGGAGTTGCGTAAGTTTAAGATATAGTCCTTGTTTGAGTTTGAAGAAACACTATAAATCGAATGATGGAACATTACAACCTTCCATGTAACCGTCGGGTTCGCGTCGATCGCATTCTTCATGAAATGCTTATAATCGGCGACGTGATTATAGTGATTCGTGTTGAGATTTATGAAAAGAACATCGTTATAAACAAACCATGAGTCGCCGCCTGCATCCATTGTGATACATCCGTTCTTTGCGCCCTCATTCGGAAGCGTGAAATGCTCATAGAACACCGAATCGTGATCCTTCCAAACGCCGTTATAGCTGTCATGGTTACCGACGACGTCAACAGTCGGCATATTATAGAGGTATTCATGATCGAGATAAGCGTCGTAATATTCCTCTGTACCTGCCGAGCTTACGTGATCACCGAGAGCAACCATAAACGAAACATCATCAAAAATTTCGCTGTTCTCCATTGCTTCAAGTGAGGCTGCCCATTTTGCACGGTCAGTTTCGGCACCGCTCTGACCAACCTGCGGGTCGCCTGCGAAAATAAAGGTAAACGCACCGTCGGATGAGCCTGTCTTAAAGGTGTAAATGTCCGATTTTACGCCGTCTGTAACGATTTGGTACGAATATTCGGTGTTCTCAAAAAGTCCTCTTGCGCTCGCCTTGTTATAATAGTCAACACCGTTTTTTGCCATAGCTGCGGTCGCCTTGAACGAGAGCGCATCCTCGGGCATTTGACCGTCTGTAACGTCCTCAGTCCTTGCAACGTAAAGTGTTCCTGCCGAAGCACTCGGATAATGCCAAACAAGATTCATTTCGGAATAATTCGAGCCGATATTAACGCTGATATTGCTGTATCCCGTCTCGGAGGAGAGCGTTACCGCTTCTGCCGTCTGCGTCGCCTGTGCCCTCTCGACTGTTCTGAATATCGGGTTCAGGCAAGCAAGCAGAGAGATGCAAAGAAAGAAGCTTATTATACGTTTTTTCATTTTTATGTCTCCTTTCTTATTCTGCTGTCACAACCGTGAGATTTTCAAAATCAATGTCGTAAGCCGTGTTTGAAACGATACTCAGGGTGTCGAAATCACTATCTGCCGTGAACGTGAACATAACGTCACTCCATTCATCCGTAATAGCAACGCTTGCATAAACCGTGTTGCCTGCCTTGATACTGATTATCGCCTTGTTGTTATCAATAGAAACAAGAGAGAGATAAAGGTCAGGGCGGTATTTTTTCAGCGTGTAGTCAACAAGGGACGCATCCCGTGCCGCAATACGGAATCTGCCGCTGACTGTATACGTGCCTGCACTGTTTTCAGTGTTTATATAGGTGAGCACGGTGTTGTCTGCCGTTTCATTAACGGTGCGGTTATATTCGCTCTTCCGGATATGAGAAAGCTTGATTCCCGTGTCGGAGGCAAACGAAACAGTCTCCCATTCGCCGCCCGAAATAAGCTCTGTACCGTCTGAATTTACAAGCGAAAGTCCGTCGATGTCAAGCGTCCTTGCAAAGTCAGCATTTCCGACTGTTTTGAAAATAATTTTAAGTCCCGTCTGATCGTTTACGGGTGTGAATGTCATCGTGTACTTTTTCCAGCTCTCGCCGACAAGTGCCGCATCGAGATCTGCTTCAAAGTCACCGTCAAGCGTGTCGGCCACAAGGTCGCTCGTGATAAGGCGGTCTGTTGTCGTGGCACTGTAATAGAGCTGAACGGGAGTTGTGTCTGCGCTTCTGTTTTCAATAATACTTCCCTCTCTCATATATACAGTCGCAGTATAAGTCTCGCCTGCAGTAAGGTTAACCTCATCATCACGGTACTGAACAAGATCAAGGGTTGAAGCACGGTCGTATACATGAATATATTCGCTCGTCGCAGCCCCGCTCTGAGTCTCGTCAACAGCCGCTGCAGGCAAACCGTTTGCACTCCAGTCGGACGAATATATGTATGTGTTTTCAAGCGTAATATCCTTAAAATCGATATCGGAGGTATAGGTGATTGTAACGTCACTCATATTAAAATCGTCTGTAATATTCATGGGAACCGAGACTGTCTGCCAAAGGTCTGACGCTGCCGTATATGAAGCGACGGCGTTTTTAACATTAACCGTAACAACAGTACCAATATCAGCACGAAGCGTGGTATTTAAATTGTAGCCGCCTGCCGGATATTCGCTGTCATCAGCTCCTGCGTACACGATACCCTCGGCATTTGTGCCCGACGTTGTGTAATATTCAAACATCTCGGAAATGTCGGCAACAAATTTATATGAGTCAATCGTTCTCGAACCCCAGTATTTTGTGTCCATTCCCTTTGAATATGCCTCGCCGGTCGTTTCATTGATAAGCGAGAAATCCTTCACCTGAACGGGAATTGTAAAATCGCTTCTGATATTGTAGAAAAAGACGACCGCACCGTAGTTCTGAAGAGTCTGTGTTTCATTAAGGGTGAACTCTATTTCAAAGGTGTGCCATTCACTGTCAAGCGAAAGAGCAGTTGCGTAGCCTGCCGTTTCTGTTGCAGGTGCATCTTCTCCGTCCTTTAAGAATGACGTGGTTGTGATAAGCGAGTCGGGATTATCGGTACGCAAAAGCCTTGTGTTGTGAGAGCCGGAATTGATACCGATAACGATACCGCCGTCAACAACACATCCCCGTGTGCCAAGCTCACCAACATAGTCGCCATACCCCTTTGACTCATAAGCATCGGGATCATAGCGCATTGTTACAGAGAGCGTGTAATCGCCTGCATCAAGTGTACTTTCTGCCTTATAATGGAACTGATACTTGGGGTTGTCTTCCGATGACGATCTGAACTGTAAGCCAGTTTCATTTTTGTTGCAAAGGTTCAGTGTTTCGCCGTTTGTTCCCATCCAGTCCGCATTTTCGGGAGTGTAATATAAATTAACAAGCTCGATTGCTTTAAAGTCAATATCCGAATCAAACGCAAGTGTAACATCACTCATGGTAAAAGCAGGGACATTATCAAGCGTAAATTCAACAGTCTGCCATGCTCCGTCCACAAGGGTGACACTCGCGGTTTTATCCTTGATTTTGGCAGTTAGAGTTGCTCCGGCGTCACCTCGCACGGTTGCCATAACGGTATATCCGCCTGCCGCATACGTCTCTGTGTCGCTGCCGATATATTTTATCAAGTCAACACCTGTACCTGCGGTTGTGAAATACGGAGTGACCTCGCTTATGGTTGTTTCATGTATATAACTTCCGCTTGTATTCGTCCGATAGCTCCAGTATTTGGTGTCCATTCCCTTTGAATATGCTTCGCCGGTCGTTTCGTTGACAAGTGAGAAATCCTTCACCTGAACGGGAATCGAGAAATCGCTTCTGATGTTATAGAAGAAAACAACCGCACCGTAATGCTGAAGCGTGATATCCTGCTTAAGAGTAAACTTAATTTCAAAGGTATGCCATTCGCCATCAAGAGCAAGTGCATATTTGTTTGCCGATTCAGTGCCGTCCTTATTGAAGGCAGTAACCTTGAGCGTGGAATTATCAGCTCCGCAAGTCAAAATATTGTTAGCAGGACTTCCGTGGGTTCCGGCGTGAATACCGAGAACGATACCGTCGTCAACGATACATCCCTTGCCGTACACATTTGTGGCTTTTGTACCGTTAATATAGTTTTCATAGTCCTTTTCGATATACTCATCCGGCTCAAGGCGCATCGTAACAGAGAGCGTGTAATCGCCTGCCGTGAGGGTGTTACCTGCCTTATAGTGGAATTGATACTTCGCGCCGTCCGCCTGCTCAAACTGCAAAAGCTCCTCGTCGCCGCCAACACGTGAGAGTGCTTCACCGTTTGCACCTGCCCACTCTGTGCTTGCAGTACCATCAGCCGCCGTACCGGTAAGCACCGCGATGCTGTCTGCAATTATCGGAGAAGCCGCGCAAATGAGTGCCAGCACAAGGAATAAAGCTAAAAATCTTTTTTTGTGCATTGTTCATACCTCCGTTTTTTAGTATATGTTTTCCGGGCTGTCTGATAACTTCAAGAGTCTATATAGTAATTATACCACAGGCATATGCACCGGGACAATACGAATCTTGCTAAAAAAGCCGGTTGGAGGAATTTGGCAGAGGATAAAAAATCCCTCCCACAGCATTGCCGCAGGAGGTAAAAATCGTGTTATACGCTTTAAAATCAATAATTGTTGAGAATAAAGTTAAAGTTATTGCGTGCGGTTTCCTCGTTGCTTACGGGAGATCTGTCAAGCTCCTCGCAGAGAGGACCGTCGTAACCGTGCTCCTTGAGAAGCGCGAATACGCTCTTGAAGTCAACGATACCTGTTCCAAGCTCACAGAAGTTCGAATAAACCTCCATGCCCTCGCGTGCGCGTCCCACAGACTGAAGAATTTCATCCTTGATATCCTTGAGATGGGTGAAGTTAACTCTGTCTATGTACTTCTTGATAACTGCAACGGGATCACAGTCACCCGCAACAAGGTGTGCTGTATCGGGAGCGAACTGAATGATACTGCTGTCAAGGTTCTGAAGAATGTTGTCAATCTCGTTTTCATACTGAACCCAGGTGTTGTGATGAGGATGGAGATTTGACATAATTCCGAAGGACTTCGATTTTTCCGCAAAGCGTGCAACAACCTCAAGCTCATGCTCAAGAGCACCCTTGTCCATAACCGCGGGACGACCGTTTGTCGCCTGCAGGCAGATACGCTTAACGCCAAGCTCTGCGATAAATTCAAGCTCCTTGTCTGCGTTTTCAAAAAGAGTTTCCTCCATATCGTACTGCGGAATATGGAAATAGAAGCTTGCCGCCTCGAGGTTGTAACGCTTCAGCACCTCTTTATACGCCTTGACATCGAGATCAAACGCATATATCGCCGCCTTAACGCTCTCGAATTTCTCATAGCCTATCGCAGAAACCGCAGCTGCTGCTGTCTCCATCTGTTCTCTTGTCTGTGTTCCCCACGGCCAGATCGCCGCTGTTATTCTTGATTTAACCGAATCGTTTGCCATAATTGTTTCTCCTTTGAAAAATTTGGTTGACTTTATTATATAACACTCCGCATTTTTTTACAAGTACCATTAGTAACCTATTTTACCAATTTATTTACATCATTTCATTTTTAGCATCCTCGCGGCTCTTTTCGCGATATTTGCTTGGGGAAATGCCCATTGCACTTTTGAATATGCGCGAGAAATTCTTTTGCTGTGAAAAGCCGACCATGGTCGATATCTCTGCGATACTGTGATGATTATCGTCAAGCAGCATCAGTGCCTTTTTCACCCGGTAGTCGTTAAGATATTTATGAAACGTGCTTCCCGTTGCATTTTTGAATATACGGCAGAACGCACTTTTAACATAACCCGAAACGTCCGCCGCCTCGTCGAGCGAGATTTCTTCATTATATCTGGTTGCAACAAGGTCGAGCGCCCTTTGTATACGCATTGCAATAGCTCTGCGTTTCTGATGATTTTCCGAGATCTGCGAGGTCGTCGGGAGCTTTTCAAGCAGTATCGAAAGCAGTGAATAGAGGCGTCCGCGAAGTGCAATGTCGGATTTATAGGTCTTTTTATGTAACTGCAGGTCAACGATTCTGCCGATTTCGGAAATTACGTCAGGATCATTTTTGAGTATAGGAATCTCAAAACGGTGATGTATCATTTTTTTGAAATTTTCACTTCCGCAGAAAAGTGAGCCGAGCCGGATTATAACAACCGTTGAATCGGCAGCACAGTCTGAGATCTGATGAGGCTCGCAGCTTCCGACAAGGACAATATCATTTTTCATAACATTGTATTTTTTCTCGGCGACATATATATTAAAGGTTCCCTCCAGGCAATAGATTATCTCAAGATCGCTATGCCAATGAAGGGAAAAGTTGCCCATCCTTGCAATGCGGATATCGAATGTTTCATCATTTAAAAGTATTGGCTGAAAAAACATATTCTCCTCCTTAACTTTTCAAGTGGAACTCTGTTTATATGATACATCAAATTCCCCTTATTGTCAAGTAAATGTGATTTTTTTGGAAAATCTACGCAATAATAGGGATTGTTTTTGCAGAATAATTTTGTTATAATTAAATTACAGTAAAAATTCAGCCTATGGGAGATGTGCTTTATGAAAAAAATAAACGTCGGAATAATCGGCATGGGATATATCGGAGAGAGCCACATTGAGGCACTTCGCAGAATCGGAATCTGTAACCTTGCCGCCATCGCAGATACAAACTATGAGCTTGCAAAAAACAAAGCCGAGCTTTACGGAATCGAAAAGGTTTATAAAACAGTTGATGAAATCCTCGCAGACGAAAGCATCGACGTTATACATAACTGCACGCCGAACTTCCTCCATCGCGAGATAAACGAAAAGATCCTGCGCTCAGGCAAGCACCTTCTCTCGGAAAAACCGCTCACGACAACATATGCCGAGGCAGAGGAGCTTATTAATATTAAGAATGAAAATCCCGGGCTTGAGGCCTGCGTAAACTTCAATTACCGCTTAAACCCGATGGTTCAGGAAATAAAGGCACGCATAAGCCGAGGCGAGCTTGGTGATGTCAGAGTTATAACAGGACAGTATCAGCAGGATTGGCTGATGTACGACACCGATTACAGCTGGAGACTCGAGCCGGAGGTTTCGGGACCGTCCTGCGCAGTTGCCGATATCGGTTCACACTGGATGGATAT
>JAZNFB010000281.1:0-3797 GCA_045588895.1 Candidatus Flemingiibacterium sp. | reverse complement strand
GGCTGCTTGTCGGGGTATTATTTTTCTGTTTACTTTTTTGCGTAAAGCTTTGCAATTTCGATAATTTGCATAACGCAGTCGTCCATCGCCTCGGCACAGGCAAATTCCATTTTACCGTGATGATTGTGTGAGCCGGTTCCGAGGTTAGGGCAGGGCAGTCCCATAAATGAAAGTCGGCTGCCGTCTGTTCCGCCGCGGACGGGTAAGCTTATCGGTTTGCCGCCGAGCGTGCGTATTGCGGCATATGCGTTGTCGATGAGATGCCATTCGGGAATTATCATCTCTTTCATGTTTCGGTAGCTTTCCCTGATTTCGACGTTAATCGTTCCCTCACCGTACTTGCGGTTAAACTCATCTGCCGCACGGCGAGCATAATCACAGCGATATTCCATTTTTGAAAAATCATGGTCGCGGATTATGAAATTAAGAGTTGCCTTTTCAACGGAACCCTCCATGTGAGTCAGGTGATAAAAGCCCTCATAGCCGCTTGTATGCTCGGGACGCTCAAGTGTGGGCAGAAGCGACATATATTCATGCGCAACGACGGATGCGTTTATCATGGTGTCCTTTGCCGCACCGGGATGGATACTCTTACCTGTTATCTCTACCTTTAGGGCTGAAGCGTTAAAGGTTTCATATTCAACCTCGCCGAACATTGCGCCGTCAAGCGTATATGCCCATTTTGCACCGAAACGCTCAACATCAAAAAGGTCAGCTCCCCGTCCGATTTCCTCGTCAGGAGTGAAGCCGATGCGTATTTTTCCGTGCGGTATTGTTTTATCGGCAAGCAGCATTTCGCAGGCGGTGATTATCTCGGCGATACCTGCCTTGTCATCAGCCCCGAGAAGAGTTGTACCGTCTGTGACGACGAGCGTTTTGCCGACGTAATTTTTAAGAATCGGATATTCGCTCTCACGCATAACGATGTTAAGCTCATCATTCAAAATGACATCGCCGCCGTTATATTTGACAGTATGTGCACGGACGTTTTTATCCTCAACCTCGGGCGAAACGTCCATATGTGCAATAAAGCCGATCACGGGCGCATCCTCATATCCGCTCGTTGCAGGTACGGTTGTGAAAAGGTAACCGTTTTCGTCGAGTGTTACCTTGTAAAGTCCAAGGTCACGCAGCTCGGTTTCAAGCACTTTTGCAAATTCAAGCTGTGATGGCGTTGACGGGCAGTGCTCGTTATTTTCGTCAGATGCAGTGGGGAAGGATGCGTATTTTATAAGTCTTTCGTAAGCCTTCATTTTTCGTACCTCACACAATGCGGTTAAGACCGACGCCGGTTTTGACGAAATTGTCCATCGAAGCGTCAAGCACCGCGAGCAGTCGTTCACGCGAAGCCTTACTTGCCCATGCGATATGAGGCGTTATGATGCAGTTTTTCGCGCTGAGAAGCGGATTTTCGGGAAGCGCAGGCTCATTTGCCAGAACGTCGAGTGCCGCACCTGCAAGCTTGCCGGAGTTAAGAGCAACTGCAACGTCCTTTTCATTGAGTACGGCGCCACGTGAGGTGTTAATGAGACGAGCACCGTCCTTCATCTTTGCAATAAGCTCTGCATTCACCATACCGCGTGTCGAATTACTCAGCGGACAGTGGAGAGAAACCGTGTCAGCCTCAGCGAGAAGTGTGTCAAGCGGAACATATTTGATTATATCGGTATCCTCATGACTGTGTGCTGTGTGAGCGAGGATACGCATACCGAGTGCCGATGCCGCCAAAGCAACACGAGTGCCGATGTTACCGCAGCCGATAAGTCCGAGAGTGAGTCCCTCAAGCTCGGTAAATGGTACGCGCTGATACTGATATCCGGGTATGCCTGTCCACATTCCATCTTTTACAATACCCTGCATACCGTCAATATCTGCGTGGAGCGCAAGCAGGAACTGTATCGTTAACTGCGCAACGGACGCGGTTGAATAGGCAGGAATGTTAACAACGGCAACACCGCGCTTTTTGCAGGCTTCAATATCGATCATGTCAAAGCCCGTGCCGAGTGCGGACACATATTTGACAGTCGGACATTTATCAAGCAGCTCGGCGGTTATTTTTGCGCGATTTGTGTAAACAGCCGTTGCACCGATACATTTTTCGGCACATTCCGAGTCGGGAGTTTTATCGAAAACCTCAATATCTCCGTATTTTTTGAAAAAATCCCAGCTTAAATCGCCCGGATTGACAGCAAATCCGTCAAGAACTACAATCTTCATATTGCCTCCATGAATTTAAATTTATTATATACAGTATACCACATTTTCAGAGACAAATCAAGTGGGGAGTTTAATATATTACGCATAGTCTCGTTTAGGTGAAAATCTCTTGCCGAGCGTGATAAACCAAACTGCGGCGGATTTAATATACTGTATTGAGGTGATAGCTTGAAAAATAAAGAATCATTTGAAAATGAAGCTTATCTTTCGGATATGCGTCCGGGAGATACGGCTGTTATATACAGTGCGGCAAAGGGGGAGCTGTGTCGGCGGCTTTGTGAGCTTGGTTTCATTTCGGGAACGCTGATTGAGTGTGCTGCGGCGGCACCCCTTGGCGGTCCTATGGCATATCTCATAAGGGGAGCGCTTATTGCTCTGCGGCGAAAGGATGCGAGTGCCGTGAGGATAGGCTTTGTGACAAGGGGCGGTGAGAAAGTATGGGATTGACACATTCATCCGTCGGCAAGGGAGCGTGCGGCACTATGGAAAACGGCAGATGCAAATACAGTGCGGCTCTTGCGGGGAATCCGAATGTCGGTAAAAGCTCACTTTTCAATGCGTTGACGGGACTTGACCAGCACACGGGAAACTGGACGGGGAAGACGGTTACAACGGCAATCGGACATTCAAAAAATGAGGATATTACCTTTATTGATTTGCCGGGTACTTACTCGCTTCGTTCCCGTTCGCCCGAGGAGGAGGTTGCGCGTGACTTTATAAAAAACGGCAATGCGGATGTCACTGTCATTGTTTGCGATGCGACGAACCTTGAGCGAAGTCTCATTCTCGCACTCCAGATAATTGAATTAACAGAGCGTGCAGTTGTTTGCGTGAATCTGATCGATGAGGCGAAAAAACGGGGGATAACTGTTGATATCGATATTCTTTCAAAGCGTCTCGGAGTTCCTGTAGCGGCGACAAGTGCGAGAAATCGGGAGGGACTTGCCACACTTTGTGAGCTTATAAGAAAAACAGCAGAATCGACGGACGTGCGCGAGAAAAGTCCGCTTTTTTATCCGCCGGACGTTGAAACAGAGCTTGAAAAGCTTGTCGCCCTCGGGTTCACACGCAGTGAGATAATCGGAGAATGGTTAAGTCGGGACAGCAAAATTCCCGAAATAGCCGAGGCAAAGGGGCGGCTTTCGTGGACGGGAAGCTTTGAAGAAATGCTACTTGCGAGACCGGTTATCATTTCGGAGGGAATTGCTTGTGAGGCAGTTTCGTGTGAGGGCTTGTGCGGATATGGTGAACGTGACAAGAAGCTTGACCGTATTGTGACGCATCGTATCTTTTCTATACCTTTGATGCTTCTCATGCTCGCAGGTGTATTTTACTTAACCGTTATCGGAGCAAATTACCCCTCTGCTGTGCTTCAGTCGTTTTTAGATACCGTTGAGTCATGGCTTTATTCGATTGCCGGAGTGTTACCTGGACCGCTTCGTGACCTGCTGGTTCTCGGAATGATACGGACATTATTCCGTGTCGTTTCGGTGATGCTTCCGCCGATGGCTATATTCTTTCCGCTTTTTACGCTTATGGAGGATTTTGGTTTACTTGGGCGTATTGCGTTCAATCTTGAC
>JAZNFB010000280.1:0-3245 GCA_045588895.1 Candidatus Flemingiibacterium sp. | reverse complement strand
TGAGGACTGTCCAATATTGGTCATGCTCCCACGGTAAACGATCGGGATCCTCAATATAGGGTGCATCCTTATCAAAGCGCTCGTAAAGACTGTGTTTGAAATAATTATAGAAATATATCTTGTCTGCGCCTTGTTCATACGCACTGTGAGCGCACGCCGCATAGGTTTCGATATTCGGAACCACTGCTTTGTGTGTTGTACCGGGAATAAGATTTGTTTCAATTCCTGCCGCAAGCTCGACTCCGTAAGGCTTCAGAAGCGTTGACCAAAGCTTTATCGGCATATCGCTATCGTTTGACTCATAACGACAGCCCGGAATTACAAGGTCAACGATTCCCTCTGCAACCCACTGCATTACGTCAAGACCGAAATCGATATTTGTCTGAACATCGGGACAAACGTGAACGGCAACCTTTATTTCGTGACCGAATTTTGCCTCATACTTCTTCGTGATGGTATCAACGTCACGGAAGAACTGATTCATAATGTCAATTCCCTCATATTCATATCCGATTGCAAAGAGATCCATCTCACGCTGGAAATCAAGCTCGATTCCGTACGGATTATAGCGCTCGATTGATTCATCGATTATTGCAAGCATACGCTCACGGACGAGATCATATGTGAAGTCGAGAGAAAAGTCTGCACCTGTATGAACAAATTCGGGATGGAACTTTACTCGCTGAAGCTCGGGATGCTCTTTATAAAACTTATCAAGCATATGTGATTCGTTTTTAAAGAAGAAATGCTCTGCGAGATAGTGTACATCGTTCATGCGGTAAGTGAGCCACGGATTTATACCGGCTTCCCTCAGTGCATCAATTGAGACTGCGATGTGGTCGATTTTAAGCTCGTTGAATATATGATTCATCGCATTCAGATGAACGTCATCAACCTTGCCGTCCTTTTCCTTGAAGAAATAATACTTATCGAGCATACTCTCGCAAACCTTTGAGGGATATATCGCTGTCTGCGAATAAACACAAAGAAAATAATCGGTTATGTGAGTACCCTTGAACTGCAGGAAAAAGTTGCGGAGCTCCTGTTCGGTGAACGGTTTTTCCTTGTAGCTTCGAAGCTGACCGTCTGTGTCCTGATTAATTATAATACCTTTCATGGTAGTACCCTTTCAAAAAATGTCCCCGAACCGTCATAGCCCGGGGACGGTTTTCAATTAGTCGTGTGCCTTTACGTAAACCTCGATATGATCGGTCTTGAAGCTTTCAATTGCCTCGTTGCTCATAATATCGATATACATATAGGATTCATCGTGTGCTTCAACCGGAATCTCGAAAACGAGCATTTTATTTGAAGTGAACGCATTGTAAGCAACATTTGTATTTGCTTTCGAGCATTTCTCACTGCCAAGATATGTACAAAGCTCGGAGTTTACATAAACCGTCGGCAGGTTACCTGCAAACACGTCTTCGTTATCGCAAGCGATCTTCAGATAGAGCTTTGAGCCCTCGCCAACGTCACCGACTGCAACACGGAACGACTTATACTTGGTATTGGTTATTTCCGCCGGAAGTGCAACATTTGTCTTTCTCCATGTCGGCGTGATGTCGTTATAGGTGATCATATGACGGCGGTTCATTGTCATAACCTTTTCATATGAGCCGACGCTGGTGATCGCATTCCAATATCCCTCAAGCGTGTAAAGACTATAATAGGGGCTGTCGGTTGAAATCTTGATGTCATCAGTGAATACGTCGTTAACGCCGAGGAAGAAGTTATAGAAATACATCTTGTCAGCACCCTGCGAGAAATAGTTTGCCGCAAGAGCTGCGAAGGTTTCAATCGAATGTCCGCCGTTTCCGCTGCCGGGCCATGACATATTTCTCTGCTCAACGCCTGCTGCGATTTCGATGCCGTAAGGCTTGAACATAGATGCCCAAGTTCTTATTGGCATATCGGCATCTGTGGTTTCCCATCTTGCTGTCGGGATGATCATATCGATAAGTCCCTCTGCCGCCCATGTACCAACGTCAAGACCGAAGTCATACGCTGTTTGAATATCGGACGGAACACGAACCGCAACCTTGATGTCATGACCGTAACGCAGTTCATACTTTGCGAGAATCTCATTAACGTCACGCATGAAATCGTTCATGATCTCAAGTCCGTTATATTCTCCGCCGGGATAGAACAGCCAAATCTCACGCATAAAGTCAAGCTCGATACCGTATGAACCGTAACGTGCAACAGACTCATCGATTAATGCAAGGAAGAAATTACGTACTTCCTCATAGGTATAATCAAGACAAGTTGTATTTGTGGCCTTGGGAAGATATTTTGCGCGTATGAGACCGTTTCGCTGTGCGTTATAGAGAAAATCATCTGCGCCATAAGACGGAAGACCCATATAGATGTTGTAGGTTTCGTGAATATCGTTCATACGGAAGGAAATCCACGGATTAATACCAACCTCCTTGAAGGCCTCGTGCCAGAGTCCGAAATAGTCGGTTGCAAGAGTTTCAAAGATATAGTGTGCGCCTCTGATTGAGCTGTCGGAGGCATAATCAACCGACTGTCCGCGCTCTTCGGTGAGATGATATTTGTCAACAAAGTCAACGTAATTATCGGAGGGATAAACGGTGGTCCATGCGGAGACATTCATAAAATAGTCTGTGACGTGTGTATCCTTGAACTGCTTTGCGAAGTTGATGATATCCTCCTCGGTGCAGGTTTCACTGCCGGCAGAGGAAACGAACTGTGTACAGTCGGAGTTGATGATGATACCGCCAACATCATACTTTGCGTTTTTCTTTGCATCGTACTTGGTTGTACCATCTGCGATATCTGTACATTCTTTTGCATATGCGGCATATTCAGGGCCTTCAAGACCGAGCTTATCGCCAAATTCGGTCTGCTTATTCTCGGGAATCTCATCAACGGGAACAAGCGAGAACTGATCCATGCAGTATTCCTGAATAAATTCGCTATGTGCGCCGTGTCTGATGATAAAATAATCGAGCGGTTCGTTAGTTTTGAAGTAAAATTCTGCTTTTACCCATTCGTTGCCGCAGTAAACGTCGTAGTTCTGATAAGCGCCCTTAACGTCGTACGGTCTTAAGTGAAGCATGGTAACCTCACCCTCATTTGCGGTACGGAAATAGCCCGTAAAGAGGTAGGTACCCGGCTGGATCTGGTTTGTAGGGGTATATCTGAAGCCTATGTATCCAAGAGAAATGCCTGAGGTTTTCATGTAACCGCCGTTTGCATCCTTCAGCAGATAGGGGAAG
>JAZNFB010000279.1:0-5235 GCA_045588895.1 Candidatus Flemingiibacterium sp. | reverse complement strand
GGGCTTGTACTTCAGGATGTGGATCTTGGGACCCTTACCGTTCTTAACGACCTTTGCTTCAACGCTTGCACCCTCAACATAGGGAGCACCAACGGTGAATTTGTCGCCGTTCGACAGAGCAAGAACCTTGTCGAATGTAACTTTGTCCTCTGCTTCAACATCGAGCTTTTCGATGAAGATAACATCGCCTTCGTTAACCTTGTACTGCTTTCCGCCTGTTACGATAACTGCAAACACGAAAAGCACCTCACTTTCTGAATGGCTTATTGCCATGAACTCGCTGACGTTGGTTTTGCTTATATGCAAATTATGACCATACAAATCAAGCGGCTATTTATTATACCATATCCGAGGGAAAATGTCAAGGGGTATACGCTATTTTTCTTCGTTAAATGTAACAAATTTCGTCGTTTCGAACCGATTTAAAGTTAAAAACGTGTCAGCTCACCGTGTGAATATCACGCACAGTATCCGGCGATACGGATTCTACTGTGCCGTCCGACGGTATAACGGTCACTTTGACGCCTGTAGGAAACTCATATCCGACAGGGGTCAGACCGATAAATTCAACCGATTCAAGGTTTGTGAAATATCCGAGAGAGGAGACGTCAAATTCGGTTGAGGTTATCGTCCAGGCATCAAGCAATCCAACCTCGCCGAGCACACTATGCAGATCGTCGAGCTCACGGTCTGATGACATTGTATCGAGAACGTAACAGCTTTTAAGTCCATCCGGGACGCTGCCTTCCTCGATTGTGCTGATGTCTGTCAGGACGTAGTATGCCTTGAAATGCTTATAGTGTGAGAGGTCATATACCGAATTTCCGTTTTTATCGGTGCCCGGGTTGTTTTCTCCATGCTCCCAAAGTGCGGCGAGCATGAGGTTTTCGGTGTAATTCGTCTGCGATATCTGAGGCAGTGGACGTGTTATCCGGCTGTCTGAATTTACGGTGAACTCAACGAGTATACGGTCGTCATACTCGCGATTTACACTGACGCTGATCGATTTTATTCCATCCACCATTTCGGGAGTGATATAGTCGTTTGAATCGAGGTCGTAATATGCGCGCAGCATTATGTCGAATGCCGGAGAGAGCTTTATTGCCGAGCCGAAGGTTGAGAGCGTTACCGTCGAGCTGCAGGAGAGCGCAAAAATATTAAGTGCGATGCACGCTGCCGCAAAAACCGACGAAAGAACGAGCATCAGCCTTCCGCCACGGTAGCTTTTCATGTTTGCATACCGCATTTTCATAAAAGCCGCACCGGAGGGTTCACTTGCGAAAAGTCCGCAGCTCATGCCATCCTTGAAAATAAGCTTGCACTGCTTTGAGTAACGCTCGGTGAAATCGAGTATTGTTCCCATATACATACCGCTTGCGTCCCTTCCGAACATTTTAACGACGCTGTAATCACACGAGAGCTCACAGTCCTCAAGCACTGCTTCTCTGACTCTTTTTGCCGACGGATTGAACCAATGCACCGATGTTACAAAAAGGCAGAAGAGCTTTGCTATCATATCAAAGCGGCGCATATGTGTCAGCTCGTGCGTCAGTACACATTCAAGCTCCTTATCGGACATGGAAAGACATCCCGGCTCAATATATAGCGTCGGGAATATAAATCCGCAGATGCAGGGAGACATGAACGATTCGATGTCAAATATACGGAGCTTGACGTGACGCTTTATCTTCATTTTTTGACGAAGCTTATCGAGGATTTGTATGATACGCTCGTCGCCGCAGACGGAGGAATTTGCAAGCATAAGCTTTTTTGAGTCTGTATACTTGCATAGTGCACGCACAAATCCGATTGTGGCGCCGGAAAGCCAGAGAGCGAAAAGGGCGATTGAAATCTCGTTTATGCTTTCGACGTGTGTTGCCATTGCACGGCGCAGCTTATATATAAAGTGATTTGCGTTTTTTGCTTCGGAAACCGAAATCGGTGTGCTTACAGTGGCGGTTGAATCGGCATGAGTGCCGGCGGAGACTTGTGCAATCTCAGCTTCACTGTTGAAGTCGGCTTCGGTTTGCGAATATTCAATGGCGGCAGTTCGAGTCGGGACGTTTATGCCGAGCGGCAGGACCGAAATTATAAGTATTGCTATCCAAACCGGATACATTATACCTTCACGTCCCCGAAGCAGCGTTTTGCGAATAAGAAACGCCACACCGCAGGCAAGGCTGAATATTAAACTCAGCACGAGAAGGCTAAGGACAAAACTGAACACTTTGCTTACCGCCTTTATTTTATGTCGGACTCTATCTCACGGCGAAGCTCCGCGAGGTCCTCTTCTCCGAGGATACCTTCGCTGCAGAGTGCACATATGAGTCCTCTTGTGTTGTTCTGATAAACCGTTGCAACAAAGTCTGCCGCTGCTTTGCGCTTGTATTCGTTTTCGTCGGCAATGACTATGGCACAGTTTGCACGTCCGTGCTTTTCGAGACGGATGAAATCCTTATGCTGAAGTCTTGATATGAGAGTTAGTACGGTTGTCAGTGCAAGGTGTCCGATTTCATCCGGATATGCAGCCATGAGTGCGCCTGCGTGAATATCCTTGATGCCTTGTCTGTCCATATCCCAGATGAGCTGCATGATCTGAAGCTCTGATTCCGGGAGCTTTGTAAAGCCGTTGTTTCTTTGTCTTGGCATGATAATTCCTCCGATATATGCCGTTATTATACGGTGAAATTTTTTTATACATTATTTATTATACACCACATTTTTCCGATTGGCAAGAGTTTTTCGACAAATAAATGAAAAATAAGTAAAATTTTGTCTGATCGGTGTAAAGTAACGAAAAAATATTTTTAACCGAAAAATATGGACAAACCGAGATTTCTGTGGTATACTATAAAACAATAACTTCAGCGATACGGGGATTTGAAAATGAATTATGAACTGCTGCAAAGGCGAGAACCGACTCTTGAGGAAAAGGTATACGAGATTTTGAAGAATCTGAGCGTTCCCATTGGGAGCAAAGGTTACAAATATCTTCTTGATGCAATACAAACCGCTGTTCGTGAGCCGGACACTCTTTCATCGATAAATAAAAAGCTTTTTCCGAAAATTGCCGAGGCGTATAACACCACTGTTTCCTGCGTTGAAAGTGCGATACGCAGTGCGATAACACGTGCATGGGAAAATGGTGATCCCGAGGTGCAGAAGCAGCATTTCGGTCATACCGTTCCGTTTGGCAGCGGACGCCCGAGCGATGCGGAGTTTATTGCGATGATTGCCAATATGCCTGAAATGCGAAAATTCAAATGATTTTCAAAATCTCCTGTTTTCGACACGCTTTGACAGACAACTGTAAATAATTACCAAACTTTTCTTCCAAATTTTGGCGGAAAAGTTTCTTTTTTTATATTGAAATTTCTGTTATGATATGGTATAATATGGAAGTAAAGGAAAAATCTGCCAAATGTGGCGGAAAATCAAATTTTTAAGGAGTATATCATGATTACAGAAAAACAAAGCAGACTTTTGGTATGTAGCGCGGAAATCGACAGACGCCGTGAGATGGCAGGCTTACTTGAGAGAATAGGGTTTGCAGTGGTTGATGAGGCGAGGGATGCACGTGAAGCACAGAGGCTGATGAATGAGCGTCAGTATTCGCTTGTTGTTTGTGAAACGTCGATCGGCAGTGCTGAGGCGATGCAACTTGCTTATAATGAAAGCAGACGCATATCGGGTGGTGTACGTGGGACGGTGCTCTTATTCGTTGGCGAGAGAGGATATGAGGATGTATTGCGTGAGGTCTGCAGAATGACGGAGACGAGTTATCTTATAAGACCGTTCACCATTCCGGAATTTTGTGATGCCGTGTTCGGTGCGCTCTCCGGCAGACGTATGATAAGCGATGATTCCTCGAGCACAAGAGGTATGTCACAGATGTCACCGTACTCATCCTCACCGTCATTAGCCGAATCGGACGAATCGCTCGAAACGCAGATCACGGAGATACTGCACAGTCTCGGTATTCCGGCGCACATCAAGGGCTTTACTTATCTTCGCTGTGCAATAGGTATGACCGTTAACGATCCCGATATGATAAATTATGTTACGAAATCGCTATATCCGAGCGTTGCCAAGGTTTATGCAACAACAACGTCACGTGTGGAGCGTGCGATACGTCATGCGATCGAGGTTGCCTGGGACAGAGGAGATCTTGAAACGCTCAACCGTTACTTCGGTTACACTATCAGCCGTCAGAGAGGAAAGCCGACAAATTCCGAGTTCATTGCGATGATCTCCGATAAGCTGCGGCTTGGTGTTGGGCTCTGAGGACTTACGGCATAAAAATAACAGCGAGCGGCTTTGATTTTTACCGTTCGCTGTTTTCTATTTGTTTATGCAAGTATTTCTTTTATCGCCTCGGGTATTGCCTTGACCGTGTCGCTTGCAAGGAGTGAAACGCTCGGAATGTTACGCTCTGCAATCTCGCCCGCATGTCCTGCAAGGTACGCGCCTGCTGCAACACCGAGTAAGAGATCGTCATCGTCAACCCATCCGCAGATTCCGGCGAGTATACCGCTGAGTACATCACCGCTTCCCGATGTTGCCATGCCGGGACAGCCGCGGTCGATGAGATATGTGGTCTTGCCGTCTGTAACGATTGAGGTTGCTCCCTTGAGAAGAAGTATCGCTCCCGTGCTTGCGGCATATTTTTGTGCGTGAGCGATGAGGTCACCCTTGAACTCCTCAAATTTCTCGCCGCAAAGACGTTCAAATTCCTTCGGATGAGGCGTCAGTATCAGCTTGCAGGAGGAATTTTTGAAGCGGCTCTTGTCGAGCTTTGAGAGGGCATTGAGTCCGTCTGCGTCAACAACGAGATTTCCGCTGTATTCGCAGAGTAAATATTCAAGTAAACGCTTTACCTCGCCTGAACGTCCCATGCCCATACCGATTGCGGCAGATGATGTTCGATGCATGAGATTCTCCGCGGTGCTGTATGAGAACGAATATGCGCCGTTAACCTCGTCGAGAGGGAAGAGTGTTGACTCGAGGACATACGGAAGCACTGCGTCAACGATGCTTTCGGGAACTGCGAGCTTTGCAACTCCTGCGCCTGAACGAAGGGATGCCAGAGCGATATTTGCAAGCTTTGCTGCGCCGCTGAATTGCACCGAACCGCCGATGAGCGCAACCGAACCGTAATCACCCTTGTTTGAATTGTGAGGACGGTTTTCAAAAAGGCGGCGGATATCTGCTTTTTCGATAAGGTAAGCCGGCTCG
>JAZNFB010000278.1:0-5795 GCA_045588895.1 Candidatus Flemingiibacterium sp. | reverse complement strand
AGGCAAAGAGCATTGCTATGTATTCGCCGTCAAGACCGAGATGGTCATATAGCCCGACAACAATCTGTGCCTCCGATGGCGTGAACATCTTCTCACTAATCTGCTGACACATATCAATGATACCCGAAAGCTCGGCGTCCTTTTCGATAATATCTGCCGCCTGACTCTCGGTGTAATCGGGCAGTGACTCCGATTGAAGCTGTTTCTTGACAGGCTCGGTCACCTTGGTCTCGCCGTCAGTCTCGGGCGTTGAGAGTACACCTGCCTTGCACCAGAAGTCAAGTGACTTTTCAAGTGCCGATTTTGTACAGTCGAGCCGCTTACAAAGCTCGGAGACAGCCGCATCATAGTCAAGTCGCAGTGTATCGTCCGATGCCGCAAGAAGCAGCACCTTGAGATCAAATCCGTTAGCCGATGTAAGGGATGCCGAAAGTGACTCACGAGGGAGCGCGAAAACACTGTCGCCATATTCGATTTTCAGTTTTTTCACGCTTATCACCTCATGTAAAAGTTTATTTTGTAAGCTCGTAGCAAAGAGTCATCAGCGAATCGCCCATGTGAACATTCTGAACAACAACACCCTTGCCCTCTAAGTTAAGCTCTGTGCTTGCAAAGTTCCAAAGTCCCTTGATACCGAGTCCTGCAAGACGCTCTGCCATCTCACGCACCGCATCCTTTGTGAGCGTAAGAACTGCGATATTTACGTCGTTTGCCCTCACATATTCCTCAAGCTCATCAATCGATTTAACGGTGTAGCCCGAAATGTTACGTCCAATAACCATGGGACTGCTGTCAAAGAGTGCGGTCAGCTTAACACCTCTGCGCTCGAAAACGGGACTTGCCGCAAGCGCTGTTCCAAGATTACCGGCACCTATAATAATTGCATTGTAATGCTGTGTAACGCCGAGTATTTCACCGATCTTGCCGTAAAGATATTTAACATTATAGCCGTATCCCTGCTGACCGAAGCCGCCGAAGCAGTTAAGGTCCTGGCGTATCTGTGAGGCTGTAACGTGCATAAGCTTTGAAAGCTCGCCCGATGAAATTCTGAGTATATCGTTTTGCAAAAGCTCTCTCAGATAACGGTAATAACGTGGTAAACGCTTGATTACCGCAGGTGATACACGGCTTTTTGCAGAAGATTCTTCATCGTTTATAAAATTGTTGGTTGCCATGATATCAACTCCTTTCCTGTGATTTTTGCAAATCCTTTTTTCTTTCTTATTTGAGATTCTTAACGGTTTCCATTACGTATGCCGCAAACTCATCGCAGGTTGCACCTGTGTCACGACCGGTAATGACATACTTCTTGTCTTCGAACATACAGTAGTCGAGTGCACGCTCAAGCTTGTCTGCAGCTTCCTGTCTGCCAACGTGTGAGAGCAGAAGAACAGTCGCACGGAGCATTGAGCAAGGATCGGCATACTTTCCTCTGCCTTCCTTGATCATACGGGGAGCAGAGCCGTGCCTAGCCTCGAACATCGCATATTTCTTACCGATGTTAGCCGAGCCTGCAGTGCCGACACCGCCCTGAAATTCTGCCGCTTCGTCTGTGATGATATCGCCGTAAAGGTTCGGGAGAACGAACACCTTGAAATCGGTGCGGCGCTTTTCGTCAACGAGCTTTGCGGTCATGATGTCGATAAACCATTCGTCAGACTGAATCTCGGGATATTCCTTGGCAATCTCCTCACAAATGCGAAGGAACTTACCGTCTGTGGTCTTGATGATATTTGCCTTGGTAACGATTGAAACACGCTCTTTCTTATTCTTGCGTGCATATTCAAAAGCGAGACGCGCGATTCTGTTTGTGCCCTCTGTGGTTGTTACGCAGAAGTCAACAGCGAGGTCGTCTGTAACATTAACGCCCTGTGAGCCAACGGCATAGCTTCCCTCGGTGTTCTCACGGAAGAAGATCCAGTCGATGCCCTTATCGGGAACCTTAACGGGACGAACATTTGCGAAAAGGTCGAGATTTTTACGCATTGCAACATTTGCAGACTCAATATTCGGCCAGGGATCGCCGGCACGGGGAGTTGTTGTCGGGCCCTTGAGGATAACGTCACACTTGTAAAGCTCCTCCATAACGTCGTCAGGAATAGCCTTATTGCAAGCCGCACGGTTTTCGATGGTCAGACCGTCGATCACCTTGAAAACGACCTTGCCCTCTTTAACCTCGTCGGCAAGAAGGAACTCAAGAACATCCTGTGCCGCCTTGGTGATGATCGGACCGATACCGTCACCGCCGCAGATACCGATTGTAAGTACGGGAAGCTTTTCGTAATCAACGAAATCCTTCGCCGCATTTATCTTTTCAACGCGTTCAAGCTGGGAACGCAGTACGCCCTCGAACTTTTCAAGAGCAGCTTTGATGTTTGCTTCGTAATTGTTCATAGTCTTTATCTCCGTTTTTTTAGATTTTTTATGATTAAGTGTTGTTACACATTATCAACGATTTTTGTCGTTTGCCCTCATCAGTCAAAGCTGCGGAGCAATCTTTTGTGCCTTTCTCCCAACAACCTTTTCCACAATCCTGCGAGTAATTTTCTCTCTCAAAATCCTCAATTTTCCTCGAAATATGCCGTTTTACGGTACAGAACAGGCGTTTCCCTCAAAGTTTTCCACAATCTGTTGAAATCTTTGCGAGGTTTTCCACAGCCTATTTTCCCGTCGCCTTTGCATTAAGCGAGGTGTCTGCACGAACACCAGCAAGGTACTCGTAATACCCCTGCGCCGCTATCATTGCGGCATTGTCACCGCAGAGCGAGCGCGGAGGAAGATATAGCCTGTATTTGCGCTTTTTGCAAAATTCCTCGAGAGCGGCACGTAAATGTGAGTTTGCCGCAACACCGCCTGCAATTACAATATCGGATAAACCGGTTGCATCACAAGCCATGCCGAGCTTTTTGACAACGGATGCGGTAACCGCCCTTGTGAACGATGCCGCAATATCCTCACGGCTGTATTCTTCGCCCTTTTGTGTGAGATTGTGAAGATGATTTATAACCGCAGTTTTGAGACCGCTGAACGAGAAATCAAGATTGTCACCGACAACCGCCGCAGACGGGAATTTCACCGCTGTACCGTCGCCGATTCCTGCAAGCCTGTCCATCTCAGCACCGCCTGGGTAAGGCAGTCCCATAACACGTCCAACCTTGTCAAAAGCTTCGCCTATAGCGTCGTCACGGGTGCGTCCGACGGTTTCAAGTTCTGTGTAATCCGTCACCTTTATAAGCGAGGTGTGACCGCCCGAGGCAACAAGCGCAAGAAACGGCGGTTTTAAGTCCGCATGGACAAAATAGTTTGCGGCAATGTGACCTTTTATGTGGTTGACCGGAATCAGAGGCTTGTTGTTTGCAAAAGCGAGCGCCTTGGCAAAGTTAACGCCGACAAGCAGTGCTCCGATGAGTCCCGGATTTGACGTTACCGCAATTGCATCAATGTCAGCGAGCGTCACGCCGGCAGCTTCAAGAGCCTCATAGGTGATACCGGAAATGGCATCGCAGTGTGCACGGCTGGCAATCTCGGGAACAACACCGCCGTAAAGCTTGTGTGTTTCAATTTGTGATGCGATTATATTTGAGCGAATGATACGCTCGTCACCGTTAAATTCACAAACAGCGGCGGACGTTTCATCGCATGAGCTTTCTATTGCAAGTATAAGCATATTAAGTCCTTATTTTTCTATTTCGCGGCTCATAAGTAAACCGTCCTCGCGAGGCTTCTGATAAAAACCACGCCTGATTCCATCCACCTTGAAGCCGCATTTTTCATAAAGTGCCTGTGCTGCTTTGTTTGATATACGCACGTCGAGTAATAACCGTTCAACGCCGTCAAGAGAAGCAAGACGTTCCATCAGCATCGTCGCAATGCCGCATCTGCGATATTTTCCCGAAACGGCAAGATTTGTTATCTCTCCTTCGCCGAGGATCAGATACATTCCGACGTATCCGCAAACGCAACCGTCAGCCTCGGCAACGAATATACGTGAGCAGTCATTATTGAAGAACTCACTAAAGCCATCCTCTGTCCAAGGTAAGGAAAAGCACTCGTTTTCAAGCGCACACAAAGAGGGAATGTCACCTCGGGTCGCCTCACGAACAGTAAACGTCATCAGTAACCGAACTTTCCGGAAAGACTGTCATCGTCCTCGATCCAGCTATTTACGTCAATGATTTTAAAATCTGCTTCGCCCGTGCGGATGATGACCTTTTCGATTCCTGCATTGATAACAAGACGCTTACACATCATGCAAGAGCAGGTATCGGTCACAAGCTCGCCGGTTTTGCCGTCAACACACGCCATATAAAGGGTTGCGCCGAGCATCTGCTCACGTGAAGCGGCGATTATCGCATTAGCCTCCGCGTGTACCGAGCGGCACATTTCGTAACGCTCACCACGGGGAATATTCAGCTTGTCACGCATACACATACCGAGATCGGTGCAGTTTTTGCGTCCCCTCGGTGCGCCGTTATAGCCGGTTGAAACGATAGTGTCATTTTTAACTATGATTGCGCCGTATTTTTTACGAAGGCAGGTACTGCGCTCCGACACGGTCTCGGCAATGTCGAGGTAGTAGTTATGCTTTGAAACACGTTCCATAGTGACGCTCCTTTAAATTGTTTTGACGAAATCGATAAGGAATTTCTTGAAATCCTCGCCAACCTCGGGATGCTTGATACCTTCCTTGACATTTGCCATAAGGAAACCGAGCTTTGCGCCGAAATCGAAGCGCTCACCCTCATATTCAACCGCAGTCATACCGCCGGCACGTGCAATCTGACACATTGCGTCTGTGAGCTGAATTTCTCCGCCGGCACCGGGAGGAGTTGTTTCAAGGATGTCGAAAATATCGGGAGTTAAAAGAACACGTCCGAGAATTGAAAGGTTTGAGAAGACCTGATCAGGCTTCGGCTTTTCAATCATGTCGGTTACGAGGTATGTATTATCGCCGTTGCTTTCGGCTTTGAGCGAACAATATTTGTGAATCTGATCCCACGGTACGGGCTTCACGCCGCAGCAGGGTTTGCCGTATTTTTCGAAGGCTGTGGCAAGCTGTTTGCAAACGGGGGTTTCAGAAACGATAACGTCATCGCCGTAAAGAATATAAAAGGGCTCATTTCCGATAAAGCTTTTTGCCTTGAGAACGGCATGACCGAGGCCTTTGGTTTCCTTCTGGCGGAGGAAATACACATTGGCAGACGAACAAACACGTCGCATTTCTTCTATTTGGTCAAGCTTACCTGCATCGGAGAATTTCTTTTCATATTCAACATTGAAATCGAAATAATTTTCAATAGCTTCCTTGCCGCGTCCGGTTATAATGAGGATATCCTCTGCGCCTGCCGCAACCGCTTCCTCAACGAGTACGGATATTGCCGGGCGGTCAACGAGGGGGAGCATTTCCTTTGGGACGGATTTTGAAATCGGGAGCATACGTGTGCCGAGTCCTGCTGCGGGAATCACCGCTTTTTTGATCTTCTGCATTTTTGTTCCTCCTTGATTAAGTTATATTTTATTTGAAAAAGTGCCATATACTCTATTATATCGCTTTTTTGTTAATAAATCAAGTAGATTTTCACATAAATGTGCACTTTAATGTAAGAAAACGCTCAAAAGGTGATTTTGGGAGGTCTTTTTTGAGAAAGTAGGGAGATTTTTGTGCAGAGCGTTACAAGAGTATGCCGCACTATCGCTCGTGTAGTGCTTCGAGGGGACTGAAACCAGCTCACGCCGCAGGTTTCTTTCCCCTCGGGCTCCCCTAAACTTCCTTGGGCGGTCTCCTCGGCACGCTC
>JAZNFB010000277.1:0-11720 GCA_045588895.1 Candidatus Flemingiibacterium sp. | reverse complement strand
AATGATCTTACTTATCATCGTGCGCCTCACCGTAACAGATCGAATCTATCCTGCCGAAAACCGATATACGTCCGCCCGAAAAGCTGCGCATCGTCAGTCCCTCTCCGCAAATAGTCACCGTGTTGTCGCAAAGCTCCAGTATCACCCGAATATCCGTATAGCTGACAAGCCTCTCACAGCCGCAAAATGAAACCTCTTTGTTACCGACCGCCTCAGTGCCTGAGCAGTTACCGAAGGTTCCGACGGGTATATCAAGACATTCGCAGATACGCTGTGATATCGACTTTTTTGTTTTTTTATTCATATTACCTCTCCGAATCCGCATAATCGTTAATACGGTAAAATAATATGAAATCGGAGCGGTGATTATTATTCTGAAATCAAAAAAGAAACCCTTATACAAAGATATCGGCAAGACTCTGCCGCTCGAAATATATATCCTTTGGCTGCTTATTTTATTTCTGGCGGTATATTTTTTAAAATCGCCGTCACTTGCCGCCGGATCGGTCAAAAATGCGCTTGACGTTTGCGCCGTGGGATTGATACCCTCGCTTTTTCCTTTCATCACTCTCGTTAATATGACAATATCCTCGGGACTTTCGGATAAAATTTCGCACATCCTCGGCAGACCGCTCGCATACATCTTCGGCTTAGACAAAAGCTGTGCATACACGGTAATACTCGGCTCACTCGGCGGCTTTCCCATAGGTGCTGTCTGTACCCGTGAGCTTTACAGATCCGGAAAAATCGACAAACCAAGCGCCGAGCGTCTCATTTCATTCACAAACAATGCAAGCCCGGCATTCTGTATCGGCACTATAGGGCTTGCGCTTTTTTCCGATATCGGCTACGGTATACGGCTATATTTCTGTCAGCTTGTCGGAGCGGTGTTAATCGGTATCATACAGCGAAATCCGGGTGGGCAGCGGGAAAATCACGCTCAAGTAAGCTCTGCGACTCCGCCGCTTTCCGATATACTGACACACGCCGTTTCGGATGCAGGAATGACTATCTTTAAAATCTGCTCCTTCGCGGTGTTTTTTGCTGTTATCGGAGATGCATTCTGTCTTGTTTTCTCGCGTTTTTTCGGTGAGATTGCTTCTGCTTTATCGGCATCCATGTTTGAATTGACGCTTGCCGGACGGCGGTGTATTCTGCTCGAAGCAAAACCGGCACGGTTACTCTGTGCATTTGCCGTCGGCTGGTCGGGCATATCGGTTCATATGCAGTGCGCATCGGTCCTCACGGGAAGCGGAATCGACATGAAGCGTTACTATATATGCAAGCTGATTCAGGGCATTTTATCCTTATTTATGATGCTTGCTTTCATTTAATCAGTCAAAGGAATACCGAACAAAGCGCGAGCCGTTTTTTGCAATCACGGTATGACCGACAAAGGTTATTCCAAAGCTTGCAAGAGTGTCACCGGCATATTGCACCGCCAGAATATCCTGCCTTGAAAGTGCCGGAAGCTCCATTTCGGGATGATAATGCGCAATAACGATACGCCTTGCCTCATGACGTCCGGCAAACAAGGTCGCCTTCTCAACCTGAACCTCGATACTCGCTGTTTCACCCCTGACAAGATATTCAGCCGTTAAAGCAATATCCTGACTGTCAACAAAGGCCGCCCATACGGTTTCCTCCGATTCTTTCCTTGCCAGAAATTCAAAAGCCTCATCAAACCTGATATGCGGAATATCTATAAGATTGGGATTACTGCATCTATTAAAGAAAACCCCGGCAAGTTTTATAAGTGCCGCAGCGTTATTTGTAATGCCGTCAAGCCTCAGCAAATCGCCGCTCGCCGCCTGAAAACAGTCCTTTAGGCAATCCAAGCGCGATTCTATACTGCGTATCACCGTCTGTGAATCTTCGGCAGAGCTTGTATAGGATAAAAGACACCCGATAAGAGCCTTGATGGAAATATCATCCTTTTTGTCCTGCGTGCTTTCGACATTGTGACAACTGAAAATACATTCCTTCTCAATCAACCGCTCACCTCTTTTGAAAAATACACTCACCATAAAAAAGCCGTTCCGATATATCACCAGGACAGCTTTTATATTTTTGCGGATATCCCGAAAATGCATTAAAATCAATACACTCTTAATATATTAATTATACCGCACAAGAGACGCTCTGTCAACACCGGGATCGGATATAGGCGTTTTTAACCGTCATGCTTATGCCTTTTTGGATGCAGTTCTCTCCGCTTTTTCATACTGCAGCATATAGAGCCCGTGGTAACGCCCCTTTGCTTCAAGCAACTCATGGTGATTTCCCTGTTCAACAATTTCACCGTGTGAGAGTACAATAATATTGTCTGCGTGCTGTATTGTTGAAAGACGGTGAGCAACTATGAGCATTGTTCCGATGTTCATCATTTTTTCGAGCGAATCACGGATAAGCAGCTCGGTTTCGGTATCAATATTTGCGGTTGCCTCGTCCAGTATCATTACAGCCGGCTTGTGGATTACTGTTCTTGCAAATGAGAGTAACTGTCTCTGTCCTGCCGAGAAGTTGTTTCCTCGTTCACGCACCTCCTCGTCAAGTCCGTCTGCAAGCTTCGAGATGAACTTGTCTGCGTTCACGTAGCGGCAGGCTTCCATAACCTCGTCGTCGGAGATGTCCTCATTTCGGAGCACGATATTGCTGCGCACCGTTCCCGAGAAGAGGAAAACGTCCTGCAGCATCTGACCGAAATGACGGCGCAGAGAGGCGATTTTAATCTTTTTGATATCAATTCCGTCAATGAGTATCTGTCCCTTTTGAATGTCATGGTTACGGCAGATGAGCGAAAGTATGGTCGTTTTTCCCGAGCCGGTTGAGCCGACAAACGCAACTGTTTCCTTCGCCTTCACCTTGAATGACACGCCGCGAAGCACCCATTCACCCGGAACATAAGAAAACCAAACGTCACGAAACTCAATATTACCCTCAACGCTCTCAAGCTCGATGGCATCCGGCTCGTCCACAACGTCGGGAGTGATATCGAAGATAGTGAATATCTTTTCCGCCGAGGCAAAGGCAGACTGAAGCCAGTTGAACTGCTCTGCGAGACTCTGAATCGGATTGAAAAACTTTGAAATATAGAGATAAAATGAAACGAGAACACCGCTGTTTATACTCTGACCGAGGAACTCAACGTCCTTGATATAACCCCGTCCGCCGAGATACAAAAGACAGAGCACGGAGGAAATATAAAGCATATAAACAAGCGGACGGAAGATGCCGAAAACGAATATCTGGGATCGCTTTGCCTTGCCGAGCGCATTGTTTTTTTCGTCGAACTGTGCTTTTTTGTGAGCTTCACGGTTGAAGATCTGTATTATTTTCATTCCCGAAAGGTTCTCGGAGAGAAAGGTGTTGATATCGGTTGTGCCGTCCTTGACCTTGCGGTATGCCTTACGTGAAAATTTACGGAATATCACCGTGAAAAGCACGATAAACGGAACAAAGCAGAGCACCATCAGCGTTAAAAGATAGTTAAGACAGAGCATTGCCGAGAGAACACCGATGATAACAAAGCAGTTTTTAACGAGGTTGACGATAATATTCGTGAACATCATCGAGATTGCATTGGTATCGTTTGTGACACGGGTTACAAGCTTTCCGACGGGATGCTCGGTGAGCTGTGCATGAGAAAGGCTCTCAATATGCGAAAAAAGATCCTCGCGTATTTTTGAAATGATACGCTGTCCGGTCTTTTGGAGCACGATTGCCTGAATATAAGAGCATACAAGCGAAACCGCAAGTATACCGCCGTACACTGCAACCATCGAAAAAAGACGTGACATCGGAAAATCGTCCTTTATCATTTCCTCGATTTTTCCGACAACAAGCGGAGATATAACGTCGTAAGCAATCGAGAAAAGCATTACAAGAAGCACAAGAAGAAAGCTTTTCACGTGTGGCTTTGCATAAGCGAGCAGACGCTTTGTAATCTCGGAATCCTTCATATTACGGTCAAAGCCGATTGCTTCTTTGCGGTCCTTTATCGAAAGGTATGCGATGACGAAAACGATGGACAAAACGCCGATTATTGCGCCAAGAATAAGAAGCGGATAAAATTCAGTCATTTTGCGTCGCCTCCTCTTTCTGTATCCTCGTTGTCGTCAAGACGCTGAAGCTCCACCGTCTCGCGGTAATCACTGCAGCGCTCATAAAGCTCCGCGTGCGTGCCGACATCGATTATTTTACCGTCATCAATAAAAATGATCTTGTCCATACCTTCAACCGTTGAAACACGGTGTGCAATGAGAATGGTGGTTTTTCCGCGGCGTAAAGAGCGCAGATTGTCGAGGATGACCTTTTCGGTTTTAACGTCAACTGCCGAAACCGAATCGTCAAGTATCAGTATCGCCGCATCCTTCATCAGTGCACGTGCGATCGAAATACGCTGCTTCTGTCCGCCCGAAACGGTTACGCCGCGCTCGCCGAGTACGGTTTCATAGCTGTTTGCAAAATCGACGATATTACCGTGAACATCAGCCATTTTCGCCGCCGCTTCGACAGCCTCGTGTGTTCCCCCGTCGGTTGCGAAGGAGATGTTATTTTCAATTGTGTCACTGAAAAGGAAGTTGTCCTGCGGAACGTATGCCGCATATTCGCGGACGGTTTTTATCGGGATCGAATTTATATCGCGCCCGTCAAGGAAAATGCTTTCGTCGGGGACGTTATAGGTTCGAAGAATCAAGTCAACGAGGGTTGTTTTGCCGGAGCCGGTTTTTCCGATAATTCCGACGTTTTCGCCTTCTTTGATTTTGAATGAAACATCCGAAAGCGCATCGTAATCGCCGCCCGGATAACGGAAGGTGAGATTTTTAAATTCAATGTCACCACGAAGCGGCTCACCCGAGCTGACACCCTCACGGTCACAAACATCGGGAACCTCGTCAAGCAGCTCGCCGATACGCTTCAGTGACGCTTTACCTCTTGAGCGCATTTCGATAAGCTGTGATATCGCCATGACGGGCCAGGTTATCGACGTGAAATAGCTGATAAATTCAACAAGCTGTCCGGCACTGAAAATTCCCTCGTGAACGAGATATCCGCCGTAAGCGAGAATAACGCAGATAACCGCTTCGACAAAGAGGGTGACGCTTATATTAAGCAGGGTTGACATTTTGGTGTATTCGACGTTGGCATCCTCATTTTTTCTGTTGAGGTGGCGGAAGGCAAGCAGCTCTGCAAACTCCTTGACAAACGCCTTCACCACCGCAATTCCCGAAAAGCTCTCCTGGGAAAAATCCGAAAGTGCGGAGAACGCCTCCTGACGCACCTCCCATTTTTTCATCATGTATTTGCCGACGAGCGTTCCGACGAGGAGCAAAAGTGCCATCGGTATGAGCGTAAGTCCCGTTAAAAGCAGGTTCATACGTGCCATTTTGACTATTGCAAGAACGCCGAGAAGCAGCGCATCGAAGAACATGAGAACGCCCGAGCCGAAGCAGTCCTGAACCGTTTCGAGATCGTTTGTGAAAAGCGACATCATGTTGCCGACCTTATTGACCTGATAATATTGCTGTGAGAGATCCTTGCAGCGGTCAAACATCCGTGCGCGAAGATCGGTCTCAACCCTGATTCCCGAGCCGAAAAAGCAGATTCGCCAAAGGAAACGGCCTGTAACCATCGCTAAAATAACTCCGAGCAGAGGCAGACAGATCCGGTCAAGCAGAAAATCCATATCAAAAGCCAAAAGCTGTCCGTCAACTGCAACAACACCGTCGTTTATGCCGTTCACGACCTGCCTGTAAAGCTCGGGGGTGACAAGCTGAAAATAGTCAACGATGACGAGCGCGAGGATACCGAGAAGCAGCATCGGCATATACTTGAAATAATAGCGGTTTATATGTTTTCCGAAAAGCAACCTTTTCCGCCTCCTTGCGTTAATTTTTACGAGTCTTTACAGTATAACATACTTTTATCTAAAAATCAAGTGTCAGAACCATATTAATATCGTTGAAATTACGGTTGAAAACTGTTTAAAATTGTGGTATAATAATACTTATGGTATGTCAATTAATGTAAAGTATTGGGTCAATTAACGTATAAGGATGATTAAAATGCTTAAGGAAAAGACAAAAGCTCCCGATTTCACTCTTACGGATAAGGACGGAAATAAGGTAAGCCTTGCGGATTTTCGCGGCAAAAAGGTAGTGATTTATTTCTATCCAAAGGATAACACTGCCGGATGCTCAAAACAGGCTTCGCTTTTTGCCGGGCTTAATGATAAAATCGAGGCTCTCGGCGCAGTCATTATCGGAGTCAGCAAGGATTCCGAGGCGTCACACCGCAAATTCGCAGAAAAATATTCTCTGCCGTTCACTTTACTTTCCGATCCCGAGCGCAGTGCTATTGAGGCGTACGGAGTCTGGCAGGCGAAAAAGATGTGCGGCAAGGTGGGAATGGGTGTTGTCCGCTCCACTTTCATAATCGATGAGGATGGCAACATCGAAAAAGCAATGTATAACGTCAAGTCAGACAAAAATCCCATAGAGGTTCTCGGTCTGCTTGAATCAAATTAATTATATTAATATTTGCAGTATAGAAGAAAGGATCAACTAACACTATGAAAAAGGCAGTAATGTACGGAGCAGGTAATATCGGACGCGGATTCATTGCCCAGCTCTTCTCAAAATCAGGCTATGAAACCGCGCTTATCGACGTAAACAAAACCGTTGTCGAAAAGCTGAACAGCGACAGATCGTATCCTGTCAAGGTCGTCAGCGCAGAGGGAATTTACGAAGAAACCGTCACAAACGTATACGGCGTTGACGGAACAAGCATCGACGCTGTTGCAGACGAGATCGCTCGTGCTGACGTTATGGCAACCGCAGTCGGCGTTAATATTCTCCCGAGAATCGCAGGCAATATTGCAGAGGGTGTACGCCGCCGCTTTGCGAAGACCGACGCTCCACTCAATATTATCATCTGCGAAAACCTCATAGAGGCTGATAAGTATCTCGCATCTCTCATAAAGGAAAAGCTCACCGAGGACGAAATAAAGCTCTTTGACGAGCGCATCGGTCTTGTTGAAGCTTCAATCGGACGTATGGTTCCGATAATGTCCGAGGCAATGCAGGAGGGTAACATTCTCAAGGTCTGGGTTGAGCCGTACTGCGAGCTTCCCGTTGACAGAAGCGGCTTCAAGGGTGACATTCCGTTCATTGTGAACATGATTCCCTTCGCGCCGTTTGAATATTACATTCAGAAAAAGCTGTTCCTTCATAATATGGGACACGCCGCAGCCGCATATTACGGTATGCTTGAGGGCAAAACCGAAATCGCAGACGCAATTGCCGTTCCCGCTATCTATAAAAAGGTACGTGCGGCAATGCTCGAATCCGCCGTGGCACTTTCAGCCGAGCACGGTGTTCATATCGATAAGGTAATTGAGGCTGTTGAGGATCTTTTAAAGCGTTTCGCAAATCCTCACCTGCATGATACCGTGGTACGTGTCGGACGTGACGTACTCCGTAAGCTTGCAAAGGGCGACCGTCTCATCGGTGCGGCACTCCTCTGCGAAAAGCACGGACTTCCGAATACAAATATTCTGCGCATCGCCTCGGCCGCAACCCTTTTCCCGGCAGAAACAGACGAATTTGCCGCAAAGCTTCAGGAAATGATAGCGGCAGACGGTATCGCGGGGGCGCTTGTTAACATTACAGGCCTTGAGAGCGATTCCCCGATGATAAAATCCATCGTTACAATGAGAAGACATATGATTTAAGCAGCGAGGAATAAAAATGAGACGAATACTGTCTTTTGTTCTTGCGCTGACACTTGTTTTTTCACTTTTGCTCTCCACCGTGTCGGCTGAACACGCGCACTGCTCTCACGATGGCTGTTCCATTCATGTTGACCTTTTGGGAAACACCGTAACAGTGTCGGGAAGGCTCAGCTATGACGGACTCAATGCAGTTTGGCTGCGCTGCGGCGACACCAATATGATCGGGCTTCCGTACAGCAAGCTTGTTCACGTTGAAAAGGGAGAATACTTCTCTGTGAGTCTCGATATTTCACAGCTCACAAAAGAATCCGATCTCCGTGTCCTTTACAGAACAGAGGGAATGACGAATTACTATTATCATCACTATAATACCGTTTATAAGTTAACTCCCACCGCTAAAGGTTGGTCTCTGACAACCGCCAAGCTTATTGATGACGGACACGCAGACGAATTTAAGCCATTTCTCGATATGTTCACCGCGAATGCCGCCTCAACGAATAAGGCAGTACACTTGCCAAACGAAGTGACATCGATCACCACGTCCACGGATGAGCACAACTCGGTAACAGTCAGCATAAATGGCAGCACTGCAACGATTTCGGGTGAGCTTCAGTATGAAAATCTCACCGCAATATGGTGTCGTATGTCAGGCTCGACATATTCGGGCAGGCCTGATAGCAAGGTTGTTGATGTTACCTCGGGTGAGCATTTCACCGCCACACTTGATTTGTCAAATGTCACCGAGGAAACGTATATAGAGCTCGGCTGTGCCGCAAACGGTGAAAATATGTATTGGGATGTTTTTTCGGAGCATTTCCGTATCAAGCCCGAAAACGGCGGATGGGTACTTCGCACAGCACAGGCGACAGACCATAATCTGACCCTGCAGAACGAATGGATAAACATAGCCGACACATTTGATGCACCGATAAGTGATGCGGTTAAAAAGCAGTCGGACGAGATTTGCAAGGGTATAACGGACGATTACGAAAAGCTTTGGGTTCTCCACAAGTGGGTTGCCGAGAATATTTATTACGACTGGGATTCTTATACCGGCAGCAAGGCAGGGGTACACGATCCCGACGGCGTATTAACGAAGCGTGCAACCATATGTCAGGGTTATGCCGAGCTGCTTGAAGCAATGATCGAGGCGCAGGGTATACCGGCGATCATCACAGGAACATATGCGGCAGGCGTTAGTAATAATCTCGATTTTTGGCAGATGCAAGACCTTCCGAGTGACACGAACCATGCACACGTTGAAGCTTTTGTTAACAAGAGATGGGTTACGATGGACGCAACATGGGATTCGAACAATGTTTATAAGAACGGAAAATATGAAACCCATTCTCCGACCTCATATGAATATTTCGATCCAACTCCCGAGGATTTTGCCTACGATCATATCATTGTTACCCGTGCATACGAAGAGGATGCCAGCGATATTCCGGCAAGCTGGGCGGCAGGAGAGATACTTGATGCAATGGATCAGCATCTCGTTCCCGATTCGCTTCAGTGTGACTATGCACTCAATATCACCCGTGCGGAATTTTCAAGGCTTATCGTCAAGCTTCTTCGTGAAAAGAATATAGAAATTCCGTCAAGCTCGAGTGTTACCTTCTCGGATACAAGCGATCCCGATGTACTTGCGGCAGCTGCGGCAGGTATCGTTCTCGGCTCGGACGGCAAGTTTAACCCGGACAGCTTCATCACACGTCAGGAAGCGGCAACAATGCTCTCGCGTGCGGCAGATGTGCTCGGTATCAAGGCAGGAGAGGCAGTCAGCTTCAATGATATAGACTCTGCAGCGGGCTGGGCGGTTGACTATATAGGAAAGGTTTCCTCCATCGTTTGTGCCGACGGCAAACGCGTTATGGGCGGAAGCAACAACTGCTTTGATCCTCTCGGAAGCTATACAAGACAGCAGGCAATATTAACCGTTGTCAGACTTGCAAACTGCGAGTGAGACAGCTCGAATATAAAAAATCTCACGTACGCCATATGACGGACAACCGTTGTACGGCGTATTTTTTGTTCTTTTTCATTTAGCAGGACAAGCGTATGTCCGCCTTTCGGGGGTATAATGTTCTCATAAAGCCAAAAAAATCCTTAGGGGAGGGAGCTTATGGGAACAGAAACGGCGCTGTTACATTCGCTTTACCGCGAGATAAATGAGCTGGTCGGTCTTGAAAACACGCAGAAGCTTTATGAATACTTCAAAGGTCAACAGGTGACATTCCCGATACATATATACGATCCCGAGCTTGTCAAGGCTGCAGTCGCGGCGGAATTTGACGGCGGAAACGTCCGTATGCTCGTTAAAAAATACGGTTACTCGGAAAAAACGATACGCCGTATGCTGCACGGATAGTCATTTTCAATTATTTTTCTCTTAAGTAGTGACAAATGAAAAAATATCTGTTATAATATAGGTGGAATTTCAAAAATCACTTCAGGAGAGAAAGCTATGTATCAGAAAGACCTTCACAAGATCTGGCTCGGAACGGGCACGGAGCGCGTATATCTCGAGCCCTCCATGGCAAACCGTCACGGACTTATCGCCGGCGCAACCGGAACCGGTAAAACTGTAACGCTAAAGGTTCTTGCCGAATCGTTTTCCGATATGGGAGTTCCCGTTTTTGTTGCGGATATCAAGGGCGATCTTTCGGGAATGTGTACGCCCGGCTCGGAGAATAAGCACATCCGCCGCAGTATTGACACAATGGGTATAACCGATTTTAATTATACTTCGTATCCGGTACAGTTCTGGGACGTTTACGCAAAGCAAGGACTTCCCGTAAGAACAACGATCTCCGAAATGGGTCCCGAGCTTCTTTCACGGCTTCTCGGGCTTAATGAAACACAGAGCGGCGTTCTTCGCATCGTGTTCCGCATAGCCGATGACAAAGAGCTGCTTTTAGTTGACCTCAAGGACCTTCGCGCAATGCTGCAGTTTGTCGGCGACAATGCCAAGGAATATAAGCTGACGTACGGTAACATTTCCTCACAGTCGATTGGCGCTATACAGCGTGCGCTCCTGACGCTTGAGGACGAGGGCGGAGAGATATTCTTCGGTGAGCCTGCGCTCGAGCTTGCGGATTGGGTTGAATGGGCAGAGGACGGACGCGGTGTTATGAATATTCTCGAATGTTCCGAGCTATTTAAACATCCGCTTCTTTACGGAACATTCCTTCTCTGGATGCTTTCGGAAATATACGAAATGCTTCCCGAGGCAGGCGACCTTGATAAACCCAAGCTGGCGTTTTTCTTCGATGAAGCACATCTTCTTTTCGATGACGCACCCAAGGCTCTCATTGAAAAGGTTGAACAGGTGGCACGTCTGATACGTTCAAAGGGAGTCAGCGTTTGGTTCATAACCCAGAATCCGACGGATATACCCGACAGCGTTCTCGGTCAGATCGGAAATCGCGTACAGCACGCACTCAGAGCGTATACACCTAACGATCAGAAGGCACTTAACGCCGCGGCAAAATCGTTCCGTACCAATCCTTTGTTTGACACGGCAGAAGCGATACAGACACTCGGAGTTGGTGAAGCGCTGATTTCGGTGCTCGATTCTGACGGTGTTCCGACAATTGTACAGCGTGCGAACATTCTTCCGCCAAAGAGCAGTATGAATGCGGTTGACGGAGTGCTTTTGCAGAGCGTTATACTTGCAAGCACACTGCGTGACAAATACGGCGCAGAGGAGGACCGCGAATCGGCATATGAGGTTCTGAATGAGGAGCGTGAAGCCGAAGAAAAGGCGGCTGCAGAGGCAGAAGAAAAGGCGGCAAAGGAGAAGGCGGAGAAAGCCAAGGAAAAAGAAAAAGCCGCCAAGAAATCAAGCGGCAGAAAGAAAACCTCTGTTTTTGAAAAAGCGGTTTCAAGCACGGCAAACACAGTTGGACGAGAGATCGGAAAAAAGATAGTCAGAGGCTTGTTCGGTACATTTTTTAAATAACAAATTCAAGGCGAGGCGTAA
>JAZNFB010000276.1:0-6804 GCA_045588895.1 Candidatus Flemingiibacterium sp. | reverse complement strand
TAACTGCACCTGTCATTTTTTTCTTTTTGGGAGCAGTGAGTGCTTCAGCCTTTCCAAGCCTTGAAATAACCTCACTAACGGTCGCACACGGTAATATTTCCCTTGTGATACGTGCCACCGCAGTTGTATAATAGTTGGTTGAATTAAAAAATTCGTCAGGTGTAGCAACCGAAACGAGTGTACCGTTAAACAGCATCGCACATCTATCCGACACCTCGGCGCAAAACTCCGCATCATGGCTCACCATTATAACAGATTTGCCGTCGGCGGTCAGCTTTTCTAAAATTTCGATAAAGTGTTTTTTGAAGATATCGTCCATACCCTTTGTCGGCTCGTCAACAAGCAGAATATCTGGGTTTGCAAGGAGAAGCTTTGCAAGTGCAAGACGCTGTTTTTCGCCGCCCGAAAGATCAAACGGGTGAAAATTAAGTAACGCTTCAATCTGACATAGCTTTGCAGTTTCGAGATAATCATCCGAAATTTCAAAAAGCTCATCACGCACGGTATCCTTCGTGAAAAGCACTGTGACATCCTGCGGCATAAGTGCGCATTTGCCCTTAATGTCGATCTCGCCCGACTGCGGAGTATGTATGCCTGAAAGGAGTGACAACAGCGTACTCTTTCCGCTTCCGTTGCCACCGAGGATTGAAAGTATCTCTCCACGCTTAAGCTCGAGCGACAAGCCTTTTAACGCTTCGGTAAGACCCGATTCATAGCGATAGTGTACTTCATGCGCAGACAAGACCATTTCAGCGTCACAAACCGCTTTTGCCACAGGCTCTGTCGGCGTATGGGTTTTCATATATTCGCAAAGGAAATCACGTCCGTCACGAACTGTGATCGGTATGTCTCCGTCATCCTCATGAAGTTCATTCCATATTCTCGCCGCTGCAGGCATAAAGCTGTACATTTCATGCGACAAAACACTTCCAAGCTCACTCGGTGCGCCGTCGGCAATTATCTTTCCGTCCGACATTACTATAACTCTGTCAGACAGCGGAAGTGCTTCTTCGAGACGGTGCTCGCTCAAAATCACCGTAATACCAAGCTCACGATTTAACCGTCCGAGTGCGGCAATATACTGTGAAGCGGCAATCGGATCAAGCTGTGAGGTCGGCTCGTCAAGTATAAGCACCTCGGGACGCATCGCCATTACGGACGCTAAATTAACAAGCTGCTTCTGCCCGCCCGAAAGCTCTGTAACGTCCGAATCAAACTTATCGGATATACCAAAATATTCAGCGGTTTCAGCAACTCTTGCCCGAATTTCGTCAGTTGGCAACCCAAGGCTTTCGAGTCCGAATGCAAGCTCGTGCCATACCTTATCGGTAACAAATTGCTCCTCTGGCGACTGCATCACAAACCCGATAAGCTCACATTCCTCACGGGAAGTAAGCGCAGTAATTTCCCTGTCAAAATAAAATACACTTCCGCTTCGAGTTCCGTGCGGTGTCAGTGATGGCTTAAAGTGGCGAAGCAGTGTTGTTTTTCCGCATCCGCTCTCGCCGCAAACGGTTATAAATTCGCCTTTATTGACAGTTAATGTGATTGCATCCAAGGCATATGTATCACGCTCAGAATAAGCAAAGCGGAGGTTTTCAATTTTTAATAGTTCCATGATGTACCTCCATTAAAAGCGGAAATGAACACAAAAATGCATAAACGATAACACAGCTTACACCAAACGGCGTTACAGCCGCAAATTTTACGGTCGGATAAAAACGAAAGTCGAGCGCACCGTAGGCTATACCGCTGATAAAATATGCGCTCATAACAAGTATAGCACCAAGCGCATCCCTGTCACGCTCCTCAAAACGGTATCGGGTAAAGCTTGTTCTTCCTCTGATTCCCCATCCTCGGCTTTTCATCGAATCGGCAACATCAAGCGAATTTTCAAGTGCCCACGTCATCGAAGCAGACAAAGCCGACGCACCGTATTTTATCTTATCTCGTTTGTTTTTCGGTGCACCGAGAAGCGATGTCCTTGCCCGATAAGCCCCACCTATATGCGAAACAAATCTCGGCGCAAATCGTAATATCAACGAAAGGATAATCGCAAGTGACGGTAAAGCACGTCCGATAAAATAGTGAAGCTTGTCTGAGGTAAAAATTTTTGAAAAAACGATACACAACATCATCGCACCGCCAAGCATAACAGCGGCAGAGATACCGTAAATAATGCTTTCAAGAGTCAGGGGATTGCCCGAGGGAAAATATGCCAAAACCGTTACACCCTTATGCGAAAAAAGCGGATTGATAAGAGCCGTCGCAACCATCAGCGGCAGAAGCATTTTTGCGATATGATTCTTTTCCATACGACACTGCATAATCAAAACCGCAATGAGCAAAATCCCTCCCGTCAGCGGATTCATGTAAAAAACACCAATACCGCCAACCGCAAGAAACCACGCAAGATTCACAATTGGATGACAGTCTGAAAAACGCATATTTTCACCTCCCTTATTTTAATATAATTTTTTAAAGCAACGGCTTTGCGGCACGTTCAAGAATACCGTGCATATGTGCAATTGCAACGCCGTAATTTGTGATCGGAAGTCCGGCTCTACCTGCAAGCGCAAAACGGTGTGCAAGCTCACGACCATTCAGTGTACATCCGCCGCAGTGAATAACCAATTTAAAGCCGGAAAGATCACTTGGAAACTCCGTACCCGAGGTAAAGACAAACTCCGGCTCTGCTCCCGTATGCTTGCGTATCCACATGGGAAGCTTCACCGTGCCGATATCCTCACACTGACGGTGATGCGTACAGCCCTCGGAAATGAGTATCTTATCTCCGTCTATAATAGTATCAAGTGCCGCCGCACCTTTGACAGCCTGTGCGAAATTGCCCTTGTAGCGCGCCATAAGCATTGAAAATGACGTCAGCGGCAGATTCTCGGGAACAAGCTTTGAAACCATACCGAAAACCTGCGAATCCGTTACCACCATTTTTGCACTTACACTTGAAAGCGCCGTCTCAAGCTCGGTTTCACGGCAAACAATCGGCATTGCGCCTGCTTCGAGAAGGTCACGTATAACCTGTTGCTGCGGAAGAATCAGCCTGCCCTTCGGAGCGGAAGCGTCAATCGGCGTTACGAGGATAACGATATCACCGCGAGAAACAAGATCGCCTATAAGCCTTTGCTCTGGCTCTTTTTTGACAAAAGACGTAAGCTTTTCTTTAAGCGCATCAATACCCGTGCCAAGAGCGGCACTGACGCATATCGCATCCTCTGCTTTAATCTCGGCAAGGTCGCATTTATTGTAAACGGTAACATACGGCACACCTCTTGATTTAACGTCATCAAGCAGTGCCCTCTCATATTCACCGATACCGCGAGTGGCGTCAACAACAATGATAGCAATATCGGTTTTGGCAAGCACGCCTCGTGTCTTTTCAATTCGCATTTCTCCAAGCTCACCAACGTCATCAAGTCCCGGTGTGTCCGTTATCATAACAGGGCCGAGCGGAAGCAACTCCATCGCCTTTGAAACCGGGTCTGTCGTCGTTCCGGCAACATCGGAAACAATTGCAAGCTTTTGCCCCGTGAGTGCGTTTATCAGTGCTGATTTTCCTGCATTGCGCCGCCCGAAGATACCGATGTGTATACGTTCTCCCGACGGTGTTTGATTAAGCTCTGACATAAAATCTCCTTAAAATCTGAAATCTCTCTGACCGTTTCTGATATCCTTGAGATGCTGTATAACTAGTGAGCGTACCTTCTGGTTCGGTATATTAGCAAGCTCACGGATAATCAGGTCTGTACCTATAACTTTTGTGTCAAGTGAAGCATAATCCATAAGATATTCCTTGAGCGTCATTAGTGCATTCGGGTGACAGCAGTTCTGAATCTGCTTCGATTTGCAAAGATCCATGAAACGGTCACCAGTGCGTCCCTCTCTGTAGCAAGCAGTACAGAAGCTCGGAATATAACCAAGTCTCATCAGCCAGTTTACAACCTCGTCAAGCGTACGGTTATCGGAAACATCGAACTGTGAGGAGTTTTCGTCCTCTGCCTCCGCCTCTGCATAACCGCCGACACTCGTTTTCGATGCGCCCGAAATCTGTGAAACACCGAGACGAAGCACCTTTTCACGAACTTCCTTTGATTCACGTGTTGAGATAATCATTCCCGTATAAGGAACAGAAATACGGATAAGCGCACAGATCTTTGCGAAAATTTCATCAGAAATTGAATTATCGAATGCAGAGGGATCGATATCCTGCGCCTTTTTGATTCGCGGTACGGAAATTGTGTGAGGACCGACACCGTGTACAGCCTCAAGATGCTCTGCGTGCATGAGAAGTCCGGCAAACTCATAGCGATAAAGCTCAAGTCCAAAGAGAACGCCGAGTCCAACGTCATCGATACCGCCCTCCATTGCACGGTCCATCGCCTCTGTGTGGTAGCAGTAATCATGCTTAGGACCTGTGGGATGAAGCTTTTCGTAGCTTTCCTTGTGGTAGGTTTCCTGGAAAAGAATATAAGTACCGATTCCGGCATCACGAAGCTTACGGTAATTTTCAACCGTTGTTGCGGCAATGTTCACATTAACACGGCGAATCGCACCGTTTTTATGCTTGATCGAATAGATGGTATTTATAGACTCGAGAATATATTCAATCGGATTGTTTACGGGATCCTCGCCGGCTTCAATTGCAAGACGCTTGTGTCCCATATCCTGGAGAGCGATGACCTCTCTTTCAATTTCTTCCTGCGTAAGCTTCTTTCGGGTGATGCATTTGTTTTTGAGATGATACGGACAGTAAACACAACCGTTAACGCAGTAATTTGAGAGGTAAAGCGGCGCAAACATAACGATACGGTTGCCGTAAAAATCCTTTTTAATCTGCTCGGCAAGGGCATACATTTCCCCTATCTTTTCTTCGTCCTCACAAGCTAAAAGCACCGACGCCTCACGATGGGAAAGTCCCTTATATTCACGTGCCTTGGCAAGGATTTCGTCAATCAGTGCCATGTCGTCCTTATGCTCATCGGCATAGGCAAGTGTCGCTCTTATTTCTTCATCGGAAATAAATTCCTCGGCTTTTAAAGATTTGATATCATACATGATGTTTGATTCCTTTCATATGTTTTTTGAGTCTCCGCGCGACATATCGAGCACGCAGTTTATTTTTGAAAATCTTTCGGCAAGCTCCTTTATATGCTCCGCAGTCTCATCGCCCGAGCAAAGCTTGTCATTATAAAGCAAATATTTCTTTCGCACATCGATCGGTGAAAGATTCGGCATAACTACATTCGCGCCTGCCAAAACTCCGCGCTCACGTCCGTCGGGTGCAATAGTACCAAGTGCCGTCGTTGCAGGAAGAAGCACCTTTGGCAGCATGATACGTGTCAGGGCAAGCATGAACAGCACAAGTTCAAGTCCGCCTGCTGTGAAATCACGAAAAGGAGTGTCACAGTGAGGTATAAACGGTCCGATACCGACCATCTGCGGCTGAAGTTCACGAAGGAACAAGAGATCAGCTGCTAAATTTTCACTTGACTGATAGGGCGAACCAACCATGAATCCTGCTCCGACCTGATAACCGAGTGATTTCAAATCGTAAAGACAGCGTTTTCGATTTTCGAGTGTCAGCGATTCGGGATGAAGCTTTGCATAATGCTCATCGGTTGCTGACTCGTGACGGAGCAAAAATCTGTCTGCGCCTGCTTCACGTAACGCCTTGTATGATTCATAAGAGCGTTCACCAACCGAGAGGGTTACAGCCGCACCAAGATGTGCCGTCTTTATCGACGAAACGATTCTGACTAACTTTTCATCGGTGAAATATCCGTCCTCACCGCCCTGAAGGACAAATGTGTTAAACCCAAGCGATGCACCATAGTCACAGCATTCTAAAATCTGTTCCTCTGTAAGACGGTAACGCTCTGCATTTTTGTTGTCACGGCGAAGTCCGCAGTAGTAACAGTTGTTTTTGCAATATGAGGTGAACTCAATAAGTCCGCGAAGGAATACCCGCCTGCCGTAATGTTCGTCACGAAGTGCCTCGGCCATCGCTCTTGCTCTTTCATATATTTGTCCGGCAGCATCACCGCCGCGTTTAAATGTATCTATAAGCTCGGAAAGTTCATTTTTTGTCGGCAGACCGCCGTTTATGATCATTTCGAGAGTATCATTCACTCGCATCACCAACCTTTGAATAAATTGTTTTTGAGGAAATTCCCGGGATATTGCCAAGCTTCCCCGAAAGTGCGGCAATTATATCCTGCGGTGCATCAATGGCAACGCTGATTATTGAAATGCCACGCTCCTTATGCGGTATTCCCATGCGTCCGATTATATAATCACCGTAAGTATGAAGTATCTCATTAAGACGCGTTACGGAATCGGGATTCTCGACAACAACGCCAATGAGAGCAACTCTTGTGTTCATTATAGCCTCCAAAAGAAAAAGTCCTCGAAGCATCTGCCCGAGAACACATAAATACAGCTACAGCAAAACTGTAACACTATTATTGCGAACTTTCACCTCGGACGCATCCTTGGCGGCAGAACTTCTTTGTTAATATTATATCATACTTTTTTCGTAATTGCAATAGGCTGCGGTGATTTTACCGTGATTTTACAAAACATCCTCATCCGTCAAATTTGCGAAACAATCTTTTGCACTTTAGGCGTCCTTATTGCATAGGTTGCCCTCATCCGGTTTTCACCGAAAATGCGAAAACTACCTTTCCCCAAGGGAAGGCTATAAAGTTGATTTGTGCGCTGGTACAACACAATTCTTACCCAAAGGCTTCTCCCGGGAGAAGCAGTCACGCCCACCGCGTGACTGAT
>JAZNFB010000275.1:0-2814 GCA_045588895.1 Candidatus Flemingiibacterium sp. | reverse complement strand
CGGTGATGGCTCCTGACTTATCCGAATAAACCTTCATTGCAAGAACCTGTGCTTCGGGCGCAACTCCCGTCAGATCAGAGACATTCAGCGTCGAGAAGCTTCCGTTGCCTGCTGTGATTGAGATCATTGCGGTTCCATGATAGTCATATGTGTCCTGCGAAAGGTCACAGTCGCCATCGCCGTAATCGTATGCAAAGGGGATTTTAGGGTTTACGTAAACCGATTCGGGAGCATTTTCAGCCTTGGCAATTGACGTTTCAAGTAAGAGAGAATCGGAAATTTCCTTGGTTATACGGGGTGAATCATCCTCAAGTGCGAAAATTTCATGTGTTAAGGTGAAGCCGCCGTCAAGGATTGCGATTGTCATGTCCTCGCCCTTGTATGTATCGGCAGGCACGGCAAGTGGGGTGAAGCCGGTGAGCTGTGCGGCGGCGAGTATTGATGATATTAATGTAAGTGCTCTCATTAATTTACCTCCATTGTTTAACCTATGAGATCGGCAAGGCATATTTTACCGACACGGATGTTATATGCATAGTCGATTACGTCGTAATAAAGATATTCGCCCTCATAAGTGCTGATATCAAATGCGGCCGTTTCGGATATCTTATATTCCGCACCTGTTTTTTCGGCTTCGTTTGAGTAGACACAGATTGCAAAAATTCCGTTTTCATCCTCTGCGCTTATGGTCAACTCATCGCCATTTAATGTTATGTCCGTAACCTCGGGAAGAGTTGTATCGAGCGTGAGGGGATATGAATAGGATTGCGTGTTATCTTCGCCGTAATCAAGAGTGTAGGTCACATTTATAGTGTACTTTCCATCGGGAAATTTATAGCGCTCGTAATGACCGTCACTGCCTTTCCACGAGAGCTTGAAGGTGACTGTTCCTTCGCCGGTTTTTGTTTTATTTATATATTCATATTCCTTACGTCCCACCTCGTTGCCTTCAGAATCGTTAACGGTGAAAAGTGCACTGCGGACATTTCTGATGTTTGTTGCTGCAAGGTGGATCGAATCGGCATAACCGTCACCGTTTGGGGAGAAGGAAACTGTTGATGAATCCTTGATGTTCGGCTCTGCAAAGAAGTTAATTCCTGCGATGGAATAGTTATCTCCGTACTTGACGAGCATTTTTGTGGCATTGAACATCTCTGTTTCGCCGGCATAAAAGTCTGCATCAATAACGGGCGCTTTGCACCAATCTCCGAGATATCCCATATAGGGCATGGACGCGGTTGTGTTCGCGCCCTCGCAGATGATGAAGCCTTCGACGAAGTGACCGTTTGCGAAGATCTCATCAAGCGAAGAATGGTAATCCTTATCAAATGTTACAGTTACCTCAACAGTGCGTTTCTCGCCTGCTGCCAAGAGTACTTTAAGCGGCGAATAATCATTGGCGTAACGATTGAGGTTGCCGCTATCTCCCGAGGTGATTATTGAGGCGGTGTCCGCTATGGCTTCGAGCGTGCTGTAATAATCGGTTTTGCCGTCAAATTCGAGCTCGGTGTAGCCGTCGCTTGAGAGTGTTACACCAAGTGAAAGCTCAAGGGGCGCATCGGTGAGATTTTTGAGTTCGACGTTAATGGTTACACTCTCGCCAAGCTTATCAAAAAGCTCTGCCTTGGGCTTGCCGTTTTCAGCGTATGTAATCTCGACTTCACGGTTAAAAAGAGAGGGAATATTAACAAGTCCCGCACCCTGCGCACGGGGCGAATACTCAACTCCGTTTTCCTGAAGCACAGGTACAGCCGAGTTCATGAGTGCCGTTTTGATCCTGTTTGCCCACGTAACCTGATTTACGACAGTGCCGCTTTTATTTTCATATTCCATATAAAGCGCACAAATTCCGCTGATCTGCGGTGCTGCCATTGACGTACCCTCTGCGCCCTCATATCTGCCGCCGTTGACCGTGCTTAAAACACCGCCGCCGACACCGCATATGTCAGGCTTGAGCGTTAACGAGGGAGTGCAGCCGTAAGCGGAGAAATCCGAGATCTTTCCGGCACTTTCATTCTGCTCTATGGCGTTGAAATTCTCGCTGAACATAACCTTATGTATGCTCTCGTTAATAAGCGTAAGACCGTCTTTGCGGCTTATGAATATTGCCGGTATGCCTGCACCCGTGAGCTCCATGTTGACGTATTCATCATCAATGTTATTATAAATTATCGCGCCGATCGCACCGTGGCTTGCGGCTGTTTTAACTTTATCGGCGAATGTTACTGTTCCTCTTTCAATAAGGGCAAGCTTTCCTTTTAAATCGAGACCCTCGTAGTCCTTTTCCTCGCCAAGCCCGGGTATGACGACATATTCAAGCGTTTTGCCGTCGAAATATTCGGTGAACGTACCCGTGATAACACCGCCAACTTCATTTGTATCGGTAAATTCGGGAGTTATTTCTTCGTTTTCTGTGTGGCGGAAATGATTTGCAAAGCGGACATAGTTGTCAACGCTTGCAACCGAGATGGGATAATCTGTCGTTGCCGGGAAGCTGAGTGTGCCGTAATCGGTGTAGCTTGCGAGGGGATAGATGATATCTTCCTTTTCTGCGAGCTTACCGAGTGAGGTTGAAACGCTGTCATTGCCAACTGCGCAGACGATCACAGTTCCGAGGCTCTCTGCTTTTTGTATCAGCTCGTCGAGACCGACAATCGCATTAAGATTGGTTGATCCCGAATACTGACCGAGACTGAGGTTTATTATATCTGCCTTAAGCTTTATTGCATCTTCAAGTGCAGCGATAAGTGAATGATCGTTTGCAGTTTGTGAGGAATCAGAGAAGATCTTCATCAAAAGTAACTGCGCACCGGG
>JAZNFB010000274.1:0-7782 GCA_045588895.1 Candidatus Flemingiibacterium sp. | reverse complement strand
CCATTCGGTCGATTACTACGATATTATATCATAAACCGACCCGTTTGTCAATAGCTCATGAAAAAATATTTTAGGTAATTTTTGCGGCAATTTTTACGGGGAATTTCAAATCATCTCCGAAATGCGTTCAACTGCTTCATTTATCAGCGTACCAAGCATTGTATCCCCAACTCCAACAACCTCGCTGTCGCATTTGGTCATCGGAATGAGTATACGCTTTGCACGGCTCTGCCCAACTGCAACGGCCATTTTTGGCGTGATCTCTCCGTAAAGCGCATCAGCAATAACGATACCTATAGGCCCGACGATAATATCTGCATCCCGGCAGGCAACGATCACGGGGTTTTCACCTGTCGCCGCCGCATCGGGAGCGTTCTTTAACATATTCGCAGTCGCGCTGCTGTTTGTTCCTATGGCGATGATTTGTGCGGTAACATTTTTTGCACGCAGAGCACCGATAAGTTGTCCGCCGATCTTACCGCCCTGCCCGTCGATTACAACGATTTTTTTCATCATTATTTATCTCCTAACAACGCAATGGCATTTTCACTGTAAATTTTACGCTTCAGCCCGTCCGAAAGCTCGAGCGAATCAATATATTCATATTCACGGTCCTGACGATACCACGGAAAATCGCTTCCAAAAAGTATCTTATCGGGATCGTGATTTTTTATCATCCTCTCACACTGTGCCTTATCAAGATCGAACACCGGCACAAGTGACGTTTCAAGCCAGATATTCTTGCCGATAAGTAATTTTTCCACCTCGTCCCACTGACGGCAAGCACCCATATGTGCCGCAACCAGCTTCAGGGACGGGAATTTTCGAAGCACCTTTAAGATACGCTCGGGTGTACAGTGTATAAAATCAGGCGAAATAAAATCCCAGCCCGAGTGTGTCACGACGAACATATCGTTTTCGATGCAAGAGGCGAACACCGCGTCAAACTTCTCATCGTCGATAGTTCTCTCCATGTAATCGGGATGAATCTTGATACCCCGTATGCCTGCATCACGCAGACGGCGCGCTTCCTCTTTGATAGAGTCACTGTCCGGGTTGAGCGAGCCGAGGGCATAGAGCCTGTCTGATGATTTATTTATTTCAATTGCAAAATTGTTTACATTAGTCTGTTGCTTCGGATTTGTGGCAATATTAAGCAGTACAGCACGGTCAACCTTCCATTCGTCCATGCGTGAAAGAATACTTGAAACCGTACCGTCGCCGTACGCTTCGATACCGCCGATTCCCGAAAGCTTTGGGATAGCTTTTTCGGCAACTTTATCGGGAAAAGCGTGAGTATGGAAATCAATTAACATTTTTTTATCCTTTAATATATTGTTATTTATATATTTTACCATACCCGTTTGTCAAAATATACATTATATTGTAAACAATGATAAATCGTCTATTTTACCATAATGTTATTGTAAAAAAGCAATAAAAAAAGCAATTTGCATATTGAAAAATGCCGAGAATTGTTTTATAATAGTATTATAATGGGGTAGAATGGTATTTATTTAAAAAGCATACCTATTTTGTGAACTTTTTAACATATTTACAGATTTATCCGTAAAAATACACAACAAACACAATTTTGGAGGTAAATACATGAAGACTACCACGCAAAATGCTTTGCCGGAAATTAAATCTGCAGCAGATCTGCGTGCACTTGTACAGAGCGAAGCTTCAAGCGCGAAGGGACGTATTTCCGCTCTCTTTGACGAGGGAACCTTTGCCGAGACAGGCGCATTTGCTCATAGTGTTGCCGCGGAAATCGGCGGTCCGGACTGCGAGCTTGAGGGTGTTATCACCGGATACGGCGCAATCGACGGCAGACTCGTATTCGCATTCGTTCAGGATTTTTCGAGAATGAAGGGCGCACTCGGCGAAATGCACGCAAAGAAGATTTGTAACCTTTACGATCTCGCAATCAAGAACGGTGCTCCGATGATCGGCATTTTCGACAGTGCAGGTGCATATGTCCTTGAGGGCGTGTCGGCTCTTGCGGGCTACGGCAAAATAATGAAGAAGGTTTCCGATGCATCTGGCGTTATTCCGCAGATAGGTATCATTGCCGGAAACTGCGGCGGCGCTATGGCAACGGTTGCTTCGATGTTCGATATTTTAGTTGGCGCAAAGGATGCAGGCTTCTATGTGAATCCGCCGTTTATTCTCAATGAAATCGATAAGAAGGCAAATTTCGGTAAGATCGAAACAGCCGCAAAGAGCGGTCAGATCCACACAGTGTGCGACACCGATATGGCGGCAATCGCATACACAAGAGTGCTCCTTTCCTATATTCCGCAGAATAACTCGGACGGCACTGCATATTCGCAGACAACCGACGAGATCAACCGTCTCACACCGGATGTTTCGGCAATCACCGCAAAGGACGGCTACAATATGGCAGACGTTATCGCGGCAATCTCCGACGACGCAAAATTCCTTGAGCTTTCGGCAGATTATGCAGGCTCAATGCTGACCGGCTTTGTAACGCTCAACGGCATGGTTATCGGTGCAGTTGCAAACAATCCCTCGGTTAAGGGAGGAAAGCTCACCGCTTGTGCTGCTAAAAAGGCGGCAAGATTCATTTCGTTCTGCGATTGCTTCAAGGTTCCCGTGCTGACTCTCGTTGACACAGAGGGCTACGAGGTGTCACCCGAGGCTGAAAAGGGACAGTACGGCGCGGCTCTCGCAAAGCTTGCAAGTGCATATGCGTCAAGCGAAACGGCAAAGGTTACAGTCGTGCTCGGTAAGGCATACGGTGCGGCTTATACTCTCATGGGTTCAAAATCCATCGGTGCTGATGTAACATTCGCGGCAGAGAGCTCAAAGATCAGCGCAATGCCGACAAAATCCGCAGTTGCATTTGCATGGAACGAAAAGGTTACCGACAATGCAAAACGCGGCGAGATTGAAGAAAAGTGGGACAGCGTTATGGCATCCCCTGTTATTGCGGCAAAGGCAGGCGAGATTGACGATATCATTAATCTCGATGAGCTTCGCCAGCGTGCAGCCTCCGCCTTTGAGATGCTCGGCGCAAAGAATAGTCTTTGTGTTCCCAAGCGTCATAACAATCTTCCTTTATAAGAGGAGGAACGATAAATGACATTAAATCCGATTTTTCTTTCCGCAGTGCCCGAGTACAGTAAAGCAATGAACACCGCAGACGCTGTGTCATTCGGATTGCAGACTGTCCTTCTCGGTATGGGTGTTATTTTCTCGGTGCTCATTATACTCATGATCGTGCTTTCGTTTTTCAAGCTTCTATTCTATAAGGGCAGCAATGAGGAAAAAAATGCCACAGAACCCCCAAAGACTCCTGTAAAGACTATAGAGCCGACTTCCGTACAGCCTCAAAGCGATGACGCAGAGCTTGTTGCGGCAATAACAGCGGCAATTGCGGTTGTCATGGATAAACCCCAAACATCCTTCCGTGTTGTGTCATTCAGACGCACGGCATCAAAATAACGATATATATTAAGGAGATTATTAATAATGAGAAGATTCAGTGTAACCGTTAACGGTAATGTATATGAGGTAGAGGTTGAGGAGCTTGGTGCAGGCGTTTCTGCTGCTCCTGTCTCACCTGCCGCTCCTGTTGTAAGCGCACCCAGTGTACCTGCCGTTGCTCCAACCGCCGCTCCTGCTCCTGCTGCTCCCAAGGCTTCCGCACCTGCAGGAAGAGCCGGTTCAGTTTCCGTATCCGCTCCTATGCCCGGTACTATTCTCAAAATGAACGTAAGTGTTGGTCAGGCTGTCAAGAAAGGTGACGTTATCTGCGTTCTTGAGGCTATGAAGATGGAAAACGATATTCCTGCGCCCGAGGACGGAACTGTTGCTTCGGTTAATGTTCAGAAGGGTGCTTCCGTAAACTCCGGCGACGTTCTTGTAACAATGAACTGATACCTCCAGCAAAAAAGAGGTACATCTATGTTAGATACGATCAAAAACTTTTTAGATACCACGGGAGTTGCAAAAATGTTCACGGGCGAAGGCCTCGCTCCCGACTTCTGGTGGAAAACCCTCATAATGTGGGGTGTTGCATTTGTGCTCGTTTATCTTGCAATTGTCAAGAAGTTTGAGCCGCTGCTCTTACTCCCCATTGCGATTGGTATGCTCCTTGCAAATCTCCCCGGCGCAAACCTTATCCATACCGAATTTTTCTTCGATGATTACTATCTCACGGCAGAGCAAATCGCCGCAGGTGAACACGTTTCGCTCTCGGTAATGCTTAAAGAGGTATTCAATAATGGCGGTCTTATTGACATCCTTTATCTCGGCGTAAAGCTCGGTATCTACCCGTCGCTAATCTTTATGGGCGTTGGCGCAATGACCGATTTCACTTCCCTTATCGCAAACCCCAAGAGCCTTCTTATGGGTGCAGGTGCACAGTTTGGTGTATTCGTTGCATTCTTCGGCGCGCTCCTTCTTGGATTTTCGCCTATGGAAGCAGGCTCGATCGGTATCATCGGCGGCGCAGACGGTCCGACTGCGATTCTCGTAACAAAGACGCTCGCTCCTCATCTTCTCGGCGCAATCGCTATAGCCGCATACTCATACATGGCGCTCATACCGATAATTCAGCCGCCGTTTATGAGACTGCTCACGACAAAAAAGGAACGTGCGATCGTTATGACAGCGCTCCGTCCCGTTTCAAAAACTGAGCTTATTATTTTCCCGATAGTTGTAACCGTTGTTGTTGCTGTCATCGTTCCGGATGCGGCGCCGCTTATCGGATTCCTTATGTTCGGTAACTTAATGAATGTTTGCGGCGTTACGGACAGAATCTCAAAAACGGCACAAAACGAGCTTATGAATATTATGACGATCTTCCTCGGCGTTTCGGTTGGTGCAACGGCAAATGCAGAAAACTTCCTCGCTCCCGAAACTCTCAAGATCATTGCGCTCGGTCTCACCGCATTCTGTATCTCCACCTGCGGCGGACTTATCACCGGCAAGATCATGTGTTTTGTTACAAAGGGAAAGATCAATCCCCTTATCGGCTCTGCAGGCGTTTCCGCTGTACCTATGGCGGCACGTGTTGCACAGGTTGAGGGACAGAAGGCAAATCCGGCAAACTTTTTACTCATGCACGCAATGGGTCCCAATGTTGCAGGCGTTATCGGCTCTGCGGTTGCGGCAGGAGTATTCCTCTCGATGTTTAACTGATACATACCACACAGAAATTGATATATAACGGAGGAACTATATAAATGGCAAAAGTAAAAATCACAGAAACCGTCCTGCGTGACTCGCATCAGTCGCTTGTTGCAACACGTATGACGACAGACGAGATGCTTCCCATCCTTGAAGCGATGGACGGCATCGGATATCATTCCCTCGAAGCATGGGGCGGCGCAACCTTTGACTCCTGCATGAGATTTTTAAATGAAGATCCGTGGGAGAGACTTCGCAAGATCCGTGCGGCTGTTAAAAACACCAAGCTGCAGATGCTTTTCCGCGGTCAGAACATCCTTGGTTACCGTCATTACGCAGACGACGTTGTTGAATATTTCGTTCAGAAGTCGATCGCAAACGGTATCGATATCCTGCGTATCTTTGACGCGCTCAACGATCCCAGAAACTTAAAAACAGCAATAAAGGCAACAAAAAAAGAGGGTGGTCACGTTCAGGCGGCGATCTCCTATACGACCGGCCCTGTTTATACCACCGAATATTACACAAAGTACGCACGTCAGCTTGCCGAAATGGGCGCTGATTCAATCTGTATCAAGGATATGGCAGGACTCTTAAAGCCTTACGACGCATATGAGCTTGTAAAGGCGGTAAAAGAGACAGTCAAGGTGCCGATCCAGCTCCATACGCATTACACAGCCGGCGTTGCGTCGATGACACTCCTCAAGGCAATCGAGGCAGGCGTTGACATCGTTGACACGGCAATTTCACCTATGTCAATGGGAACGTCACAGCCGCCGACAGAGCCGCTCGTTGCATCTCTTGCCGGAACAAAGTTTGACACAGGACTTGACCTTAAAAAGCTCGATGAGATCTCGAAATATTTCATGCCGCTTCGTGAAAAGTATATGGAAAGCGGACTGCTTGACCCGAAGGTGCTCAAGGTTGACGTAAACGCTCTGCTTTACCAGGTTCCGGGTGGTATGCTCTCGAACCTCGTTTCGCAGCTGAAGCAGGCGGGCAAATCGGATAAGTTCATCGAGGTGCTTGAGGAAGTGCCGCGTGTACGTGCAGACGCAGGTTATCCGCCGCTTGTAACTCCGTCAAGCCAGATCGTCGGAACGCAGGCAGTGTTCAACGTAATCATGGGCGAGCGTTACAAGAATGTTACTAAAGAGTTCAAGGGACTTGTCCGCGGCGAATACGGCAGATCACCGATGCCGATCAAGCCGGACTTCCAGAAGAAGATCCTTGGCGACACCGAGCCGATCACATACCGTCCGGCAGACGACCTGAAGCCCGAGCTTGAAGCACTCCGTGAAGAGGTAAAGCCGTGGGCAGTGCAGGATGAGGACGTCCTCTCGTATGCGCTTTTTCCACAGGTTGCGGAAAAATTCTTTGAGTGGAGAAAAAATCAGCAGTACGGTATTGATGCAGATCATGCCGATGCAGAGAATAAAATTCACACTGTTTAATAAGATTAAAGGGCTGTCACATTACCGGTGGCGGCTCTTTTTGTGTCAAGGGTAAATCGAGATGCGCTGCTTCGAACTTTGGCTCACATTTGTTATGTAACATTCCCTCAAAAAAACAAAAAGGCTGTCATTTCGAGACAACCTTTCAGTTTTATAAGCTTATACACCCGAGTAAGCCGCGAAGCCGCCGTCAACGGGAACAACAACGCCGTTTACAAAGCCCGATGCCTTGTTGTCAACAAGCCAAAGCAGTGTGCCAATCAGATCATCAGTCTCACCGAAACGGTTCATCGGTGTGTGATTAAGTATCTTTTCGGAACGTGCGGTCAGTGAACCGTCCGGATTGAAAAGAAGCGCATGGTTCTGATTTGTGCAGAAGAAGCCGGGAGCGATCGCGTTAACACGAATGCCAACCTTCGAGAAATGTACTGCAAGCCACTGGGTGAAGTTTGAAACAGCCGCCTTTGCGCCCGAGTATGCAGGAATCTTTGTGAGCGGCGAGAATGCGTTCATGCTCGATACGTTGAGAATAACGGTGTCGCCCTTCTTTGCCATGTCCTTTGCAAAAACCTGCGTCGGAAGAAGTGTTCCAAGGAAGTTCAAGTTGAAAACAAAACCGATTCCGTCGGGATCAAGATCGAAGAAGGTTTTAACGTCCTCTGCTGTGCCCTCGAGATCTTCGGGGAAGAGATATTCCTTGGTGGTTGTGCCCTTGGGGTTGTTACCGCCTGCACCGTTGAGAAGAATGTCAACTGTGCCGAACTTGGCGATGATTTCCTCGCGTGCCGCCTCAAGACTTGCTTTGTCAAGTACATTCGCCGCAACTGCAATGGCTGTGCCGCCGTCTGCGGTGATTTCGTCTGCAATTTTCTGTGCCGCGTCAAGACGGAGGTCACAAACCGCAACCTTTGCGCCGCAAGCCGCGAGTGCCTTTGCAAACTCGGAGCAGAGTACCCCGCCGCCGCCTGTTACGAGTGCGGTCTTGCCGGAAAGGTCAATTTGAAAAGGTAATTTCATGTTAGTATCTCCTTTTATAATAGATGTTACAATATTATTTTAACTCAAACTTCGCAAAAATGAAAGAGTTTTAGCTAAACTTATCAAATTTTTTACTCAAATATAAAAATTCACACAGCATTACGGGAAAATCGTATGTTTTCATCCGTCC
>JAZNFB010000273.1:0-2839 GCA_045588895.1 Candidatus Flemingiibacterium sp. | reverse complement strand
CTTGAGGCGGCCGGCATCGCCCATATGCCGTTAAAGGGAAGCAGTCTGTGCCACCTGTTAAGGGTGCCGGAGCTTAGAGAAATGTCCGATCTGGACATTCTTGTACCCAGAGAAGATATGGAAGGAGCGTGCCGCGTTCTTTGCGATAACGGGTACACCCGGGGCAAGGATAACGGCAACCATGTTATTTTTACAAAGCTCCGCAATTATCTTTATATAATCAAAGTTGTTCATCATCCAACCACCAATTTATTCGTCTTCTTCAGATACTTAGCCGGGATAGGCGCATCCAGCTTCCACGTGATGTTCATAGGTCTGGAGCCATTATGTGACACATAATTTGCCGTGCCAAGATAGGTGTACGGTGCAGTGTTGCCATACAGATCATTTTTAAATTCGCGCACAAACAACAGCACCTTGCTGCCATTTTTACGATGATTGATGTATCGCTGACCAACCTTGCCTTCTGCATTTGTTGTGCTCTGGCTCTGCCAATGGAACAGTGTTTCGTTAATGGAATAATCCTTGTACATAGTGGTCGGAGAGTAATCTTTATCAGACTTATTCAGCGTTATGAAGAACACATCGATTTCTTTGTCAGATAACCATTTTACACCTTCACGAACGGTGTTTGGCTTCACGAAGTCCATTGCTACAAGCAACTGGTCACGAGTATAGGTACAATGCAAATCCAACGGACAATCAAATCCAAGATCAACCGGTGCATCGATGAAGTCAATATGATTGTAATTGTACTCGAGAAGTGCTATCAACTCCGAAAGCATCACAGGACTATCCGAAAGTGCATGGAAGTTTTCAAGCACCTCATCTGAATCCCAATCCTCAATCGCCTTACCCCAGACAGTAATATAAAACATCTGCAGCATACGCTTTTCCAGATCGGAAAGCTTTGCAAAATCAAGATCGTCAATATCCTTCAAAACACTCAGCATAAACACAATCCAGCGTCTTGAATCAACCGAAGCAAAACGACCAAGCGCCTTTGACAAAACTTCCTCAATTGACTCTTCAAAGTTATCGATCATATCTGCACGTGCACAAAGGCGCGAGAATGAATCAAACTTGTATATAGAGCGAGGATCAATTCTGTAGTGGTCAAGGAAGTTCTCCAAAGCAAGCTTCAAACCGGTATCCTCTTCAAAAGTTGCAATGCGCGCAACAAGCCCCGCGCTATTACCATAGGAAGCGCGAATGTTATCTAGTATGTATCTTGCCGCCTTCTTTTCAAGCTGAATATAGCAGCCCTTGGGAAGCGAAACGAAGCCGTCTTTGATTTCACGGGTTACGCCTCTTGTTGTGTTTGAAAGAAGCGACGCAAACTTATCTTCAAAATTATATTTCTTATTTGCCTGGCCAATGAAATCGAGAACGGTCAGGCATTCTTTGTCTTCAGACAGACGCAGACCACGTCCGAGCTGCTGCAAAAATACGGTTAGAGACTCTGTCGGGCGCAAGAACAAAACGGTGTTGACTTCAGGAATATCTACACCTTCGTTGTAGATATCAACGACGAAAATAAAGCGAACTTCGCCCTTTACAAGACGAGATTTTGCCTCTTTTCTCTCCTCGTCCGGTGAGTGTCCAGTCAGGAACATCGACGGGATTCCGTGTTCATTGAAGTAATTCGACATGAACTCTGCGTGTTCAATGGTGACACAGAAGCCAAGTCCTTTTACGTCGTCAATATCGGTGACGTATTTAAGCAAGGAAGATACGACCAAGTCGGCGCGACGATTTGCCATCAGACCGCTCAGCGTGTAGATGCGAGAAAGCTCGCCTTTATCGTAACCGCCAGCTGCCCATTTCAGATTATCAAGATCGATGTTATCAGTCACACCAAAATATTGGAACGGACAAAGGAGCTTACGGTCAATTGCTTCAGGCAGACGAATCTCGGCTGCAATACGATTGTTAAAGTAAGGCAGGATGCTCTTTCCATCCATACGCTCAGGCGTTGCCGTAAGGCCAAGAAGAATCTGAGGCTTATAGTAAGACAACAGCTTTTGGTACGTAGGAGCAGCCGCATGGTGGAACTCGTCCACAATTATGTAATCATAAAACTCAGGCGTTGTCTTTTCGGTAAATGATTGCGAGTTAAAGGTTTGAATGGAAACAAAGAGATTATCAATACTCTCGGGCTTGTAGCTACCAACGAACATTTCGCCAAAGTTTGCGTCCTTTAGCACTGCGCGGAAGGTGTACATGCTTTGCTTGAGAATCTCTTCACGATGTGCCACAAAGAGCAATCTGCACGGCTTATCAGGGTTCTGCTTACGAAAACGCTTATAGTCAAGCGCGGAGATAACGGTTTTGCCCGTACCGGTTGCGGCAACAACAAGATTGCGATTATAACCACGCACCTTGCGCTCTGCTTCCAGCTTGTCCAATATTTCCTGCTGATAGGAATACGGCGTGATGTCCATTGTGTACACTTCGGCATTGTTACTGTCGAAGTATTTCTCGGCCTTCAGCGCACGTGCAAGACGTTCCTTCTGCTCTTCATTATAGTGTTCAAATTCGTTGGAATTCCAATAGCTTTCGAAGGTAGCAGCGATCTTATCGATGGTTTCCGGGAGATCCTTTTTTGTCACCTTTACGTTCCACTCAAGACCGCTGGAAATAGCGGCGTTAGACAGGTTGGATGAACCTACATAAGCGGTAGTAAAACCGGTATCACGATAGAAAACATAAGTCTTCGCGTGAAGACGAGTGCGTTTGGTATCGTAGCTTACCTTGATGGTGGTATTGGGCAGCTGACGCAACTCTTCGATTGCCTTCACATCGGTAGCGCCCATATAGGAGGTTGTAATGATGCGCA